>NZ_JBSGYQ010000005.1:0-104385 GCF_053610585.1 Streptomyces sp. NPDC054887
GCCCGCCGGGGCCCGGGCGGCCGCCGCGGACTTCCAGCAGGTCACCCTCGCCAAGGGCGAGCCCGAGACGGGCGAGCCCATGTCGCTCGCCGTGCTCCCCGACCGCAGCGTCCTGCACACCTCGCGCGACGGCGAACTGCGCATGACCGACAGCGCCGGCAACACCCGCGTCATCGGCACGATCCCGGTCTACTCGCACGACGAGGAGGGCCTCCAGGGCATCGGCGTCGACCCGGGCTTCAACGAGAACCGGCGCATCTACCTCTACTACGCGCCCCCGCTCGACACCCCCGCGGGCGACGCCCCGAACGACGGCACGGCCGCCGACTTCGCCAAGTACGACGGCGTCAACCGCCTCTCGCGCTTCGTCCTCAAGGCCGACGGCACGCTCGACAACGCCAGCGAGAAGAAGATCCTCGACGTACCGGCCACCCGCGGCATCTGCTGCCACGTCGGCGGCGACATCGACTTCGACGCGCAGGGCAACCTCTACCTGTCGACCGGTGACGACTCCAACCCCTTCGCCTCCGACGGCTTCACCCCCATCGACGAACGCCCCGGCCGCAACCCCGCGTACGACGCCCGCCGCACCTCCGGCAACACCAACGACCTGCGCGGCAAGATCCTGCGCATCAAGGTGAACGACGACGGCTCGTACGCGGTCCCCGAGGGCAACCTCTTCGCTCCGGGCACCGACAAGACGCGCCCCGAGATCTACGCCATGGGCTTCCGCAACCCGTTCCGCTTCAGCGTCGACCAGCAGACCGGCGTCCTGTACGTCGGTGACTACGGCCCCGACGCCGGCGCCGCCGACCCGAAGCGCGGCCCGGCCGGACAGGTCGAGTTCGCCCGCGTCACCAAGCCCGGCAACTTCGGCTGGCCCTTCTGCACCGGCAAGAACGACCCGTACGTCGACTACGACTTCGCGACCAAGGAGTCCGGCGCCGCGTTCGACTGCGGCGCCCCGAAGAACACCTCGCCCTACAACACCGGCCTGACCGACCTGCCGCCCGCCCAGGAGGCGTGGATCCCGTACGACGGCGGATCGCTCCCGGAGTTCGGCAGCGGCTCCGAGTCCCCGATGGGCGGACCCGTCTACCGGTACGACAAGGACTCCGACTCCCCGGTGAAGTTCCCGGAGGCGTACGACGGCGACTTCTTCGCCACGGAGTTCGGCCGCCGCTGGATCAAGCGCGTCGAGCACGACGCCGACGGCACCGTGCGGTCCATCAACCCCGTCCCCTGGACCGGCACCCAGGTCATGGACTCGGCCTTCGGGCCCGACGGCGCGCTGTACGTCCTCGACTACGGCACCGCCTGGTTCGGCGGCGACGAGCACTCCGGCCTCTACCGCATCGAGAACGCCACCGGCGGCCACTCGCCGGTGGCCGAAGCGGCCGCCGACAGGACGTCCGGCCAGGCCCCGCTGCGGGTGAGGTTCTCCTCCGCCGGAACCACGGACTCCGACGGCGACGCCCTGAAGTACTCCTGGGACTTCGGCGACGGAGGCACGTCGACGGCGGCGAACCCGGCGTACACGTACCGGAAGAACGGCACGTACACCGCGACGGTCACCGCCAAGGACGCCACCGGCCGGACCGGGTCGGCGAGCGTGCGGATCGTCGTCGGCAACACCGCCCCCAAGGTGACCCTCGAACTGCCCGGTGACGGACAGCTCTTCACCTTCGGCGACGAGGTGCCCTTCAAGGTGAAGGTCACCGACGCGGAGGACGGCGCCGTCGACTGCTCGAAGGTCAAGGTGTCCCACTTCCTCGGCCACGACAGCCACGGCCACAAGATCACCGAGGCGTTCGGCTGCTCCGGCACCATCAAGACCATCGCCGACGGAGAGCACGACCCGAACGCCAACATCTTCGGCGCCTTCGACGCCGAGTACACCGACAAGGGGGCCGGCGGCCAGGCCCCGCTGACCACCCACGACCAGTCCGTCGCCCAGCCCAAGCACCGCCAGGCCGAGCACTTCTCCACCTCCTCCGGAGTCAAGGTCCACAACAAGACGCCCGCGCACGGCGGCAAGACCGTCGGCGACATCGAGAACGGCGACTGGATCGCCTTCACGCCCTACCGGGTCGGCGACGCCGCCTCCCTGACCGCGCGGATCTCCTCCGGCGGCGCGGGCGGCACCCTCGAAATCCGCACCGGCTCACCCGACGGCAGGCTCATCGGATCGACCGTCGTGCCCGTGACGGGCGGCTGGGAGACCTTCCAGGACGTGACGACCCCCATCAAGCGGCCGCCGGCCGGGACCACCACGCTCTACCTCGTCTTCAAGGGCGGCGGCGGAGCCCTCTACGACATCGACGACTTCACCTTCTCCACGGCGAAGAGCGACGCCACGCCCAAGAAGCGCGTCCTGGTCTTCACCAAGACCGCCGGCTTCCGCCACGACTCCATCGGCGCGGGCGTCACGGCGCTCAAGGAACTGGGCGCGCAGCGCGGCCTGGCCGTCGACGCCACCGAGGAGGCGAAGCAGTTCACCCCCGAGAACCTCGCGCGCTACGCGGCCGTGGCGTTCCTCTCCACCACGGGCGACGTGCTGAACGCCCACCAGCAGACCGTCTTCGAGCAGTACGTCGCCGACGGCGGCGGCTACCTGGGCGTCCACGCGGCGGCCGACACCGAGTACGACTGGAAGTTCTACGGCGGCCTCGTCGGCGCCCACTTCGACTCGCACCCGCAGATCCAGTCGGCCACCGTGCGCGTCGAGGACCACGACCACCCCGCCACCGCGCACCTGGACAGCACCTGGCAGCGCACCGACGAGTGGTACAACTACCGCACCAACCCCCGCGACCAGGCCCGCGTCCTCGCCACCCTCGACGAGACGACGTACACCGGCGGGAACATGAAGGGCGACCACCCGATCGCCTGGTGCCAGCCGTACGAGGGCGGGCGCTCCTTCTACACGGGCGGCGGCCACACCAAGGAGTCGTACGCCGAACCCGCCTTCCGCAAGCACCTGCTCGGCGGGCTGCTCTACGCGACGGGCATCGCCAAGGTCGACTGCAAGCCCGCCAAGGGCCACCGGTCGATCTTCAACGGCGAGACCCGCGAAGGCTGGAAGCAGGCCGGCCCCGGCTCCTTCGAGATCAAGGACGACCGCACGCTGAACTCCGTCGGCGGCATGGGGCTCCTCTGGTACCAGGCCAAGGAGCTCGGGTCCTACTCGCTGAAGCTCGACTGGAGGATGTCGGGCGACGACAACTCCGGCGTCTTCGTGGGCTTCCCCGCCTCCGACGACCCGTGGTCCGCCGTCGCCAAGGGCTACGAGATCCAGATCGACGCGACGGACGCCCCCGACCGCACCACCGGGTCCGTGTACGGCTTCAAGGCGGCGAACACCGCCGCACGGGACGCCGCGCTGAACCCGCCGGGGGAGTGGAACACGTACGAGATCAGGGTCGAGGGGGAACGGCTCCGCGTCTTCCTCAACGGGGTGAAGATCAACGACTTCACCAACACCGACCCGGCGCGCAGCCTGGCACAGGGCCACATCGGCATCCAGAACCACGGCTCCGGTGACCGGGTCGCCTTCCGCAACATCAAGCTGAAGGAGAAGGCGGCGCCCAGCGGCTCGTAGGGCCGCACGAGACCGGCGGCGGGCGGGTGCACGCCGAGCCCCGCCCGCCGTCTTCCACCGTACGAACGCCCCACCGCCCCACCTCTCCACGTCTTCATCTCTCACCGCTCCGGCAGGGAGGCAGCCCGTGACCACCTCATCCCAAGGCACGACGGCGCACACCGAATCGGCACGCACCGGGGTGTGGTTCGTCGGCGCACGCGGCTCCGTCGCCACCACGGCCGTCGCGGGGTGCGCGGCGCTCACCGCGGGCCTGCACGCTCCGGACGGCATGGTCACCGAGACACCGCCGTTCGCCGGCAGCGGCCTGCCCGCGCTGTCCTCGCTGGTCTTCGGCGGCCACGACACGGTGAGCTGCCCCCTGCCCAAACGGGCCGAGGAGCTGGAGGCGGGCGGCGTCCTGCCGCACGGCCTGGCCTCGGCCGTACGCGGCGAACTGGCGGCGGCCGACGCCGAGATCCGGACCGGCGGCCCCCTGCCGGGCGACACGCGCGGCGACGAGGAGCTCATCGGCACGTTCGCCGCGGACCTGCTGGACTTCGCGCGCCGGCGGCGCCTCGACCGGGTCGTGGTCGTCAACGTCGCCTCGACGGAACCCGCCCCGGCAGACCCCGGCACACTGCCGCCCAGCTCCCTCTACGCGGCCGCCGCCCTGCGCGCCGGCTGCCCGTACGTCAACTTCACGCCTTCCACCGGCCTGCGCGCCCCCGCGCTCCGGGACGCCGTCGCGGCCGCCGGCGTTCCGCACACCGGACGGGACGGCAAGACCGGCCAGACGCTGCTCCGCTCCGTACTCGCCCCGATGTTCGTGCAGCGCGCCCTGTCCGTGCGGGCGTGGTCGGGTACGAACCTGCTCGGCGGCGGGGACGGGGCGGCGCTGGCCGACCCGGCCGCCGCGGCGGCCAAGAACGCGGGCAAGAACCGGGTACTGGCCGACGCGCTCGGCACACTGCCGCAGGGAGACGTCCACATCGACGACGTACCGGCGCTCGGCGAGTGGAAAACGGCCTGGGACCACATCGCCTTCGACGGCTTCCTCGGCTCCCGGATGACGTTGCAGACGACCTGGCAGGGCTGCGACTCGGCGCTCGCCGCGCCGCTGGTCCTCGACCTGGCGCGGCTGCTCGCCCGCGCCCACGAGGCCGGCGTCCGCGGCCCGTTGCCCGAACTCGGCTTCTACTTCAAGGACCCGGACGGCGGCGGCCCGGCTGGTCTGGGGGAGCAGTACGGGGTGCTGCTGGCTTTCGCGGCGCGCCTGCGGGCGGCCCGATGAGGCCGTCCGCCCGGCTCGCCGCGTGGGCGCAGCTCCTGCGGGTGTCCGCCCTGTTCACCGTCCCCGGCGACGCGGTGGCGGGCGCGGCGTCCGTCGGTGTGCGGCCCAACCGGGGCACGGCGCTGGCCGTCGGCGCCTCACTGTGCCTGTACGAGGCGGGCATGGCGCTCAACGACTGGGCGGACAGGACCGAGGACGCGGTGGACCGCCCGCACCGCCCGATCCCCTCGGGCCGCGTCACCCCTCGGGCGGCGCTGGTCGCGTCGGGCGCGCTGACGGCGGCGGGCCTCGCGCTGGCCGCCCGCGCGGGCCGGCCGGCGCTGGCGGTGGCCTCGGGGCTCGCCGCCACGATCTGGGCGTACGACCTGCGCCTGAAGCACACGGTGGCTGCTCCCGCCGCCATGGCCGCGGCCCGCTCCCTCGACCTGCTGCTGGGCGCGACGGCGACGGCGGCACGGGCCCGGGTTCCCGCGCGCCTCGCCGCCTCCCGGGGCCGCCGGTCGCCGCTCGGGCCCGACGCGGCGTGGGCAGGCACTCATGACGCGGCTCGCCAGGCGCGGCACCGGGGGACCGAACCGTCACCGGAAGGCGTGCGGACGGCGGATCACCGCTCGCCCGCGGCGAACCCGGCTCGTCCGGCGTCCGTCGACCGGGGTCCGGAGCGAATCTTGGGCGAGCGCAGCGGCGGGGCGAGAAACGCTGTCCACGGGACACGGCCCACCCATGACGGCCGCGATGCCCGCGATGCACGGCCCACCCCCGGACGCGACGCACTGGCCGCCGCGACCGTGCTCGGCGCGCACACCTACGCCGTCACGGCGGTCTCGCGCCGGGAAACACAGGGCGGCTCCACCGGAGCGCCTCTCGCCGCCCTCGCGGCAGCCGCCGTGCTGGCCTTCCTGACCGCCCGCAGCCGTCCCGGCGGCGCGGGCGCCGTCGAGCCGCCCCGGGGAACCGGTGGAGCACCCGTGCCGGCCACCCGGCGACCACGCGGCCGCCACCGGGCGCACGGCGTCGCCGCCCACCTCGCGACCCCCGCCGGCCTGGCGGCCGCCGCCTACCTCCGCACGGCGGGCAAGCCGCTGCTCCACGCCGCGCTCAACCCCTCGCCGCCGCTCACCCAACGGGCCGTCGGCGGCGGGATCCGCGCCATGATCCCGCTGCAGGCCGCCCTCGCCGCCCGCAGCGGCGCGGTCGGGGCCGGGGCGGCGCTCCTGGGGCTCGTACCCGTCGCCCGCAAGCTGTCGCGAAAGGTGAGCCCCACATGACCGGCACCCGCGCACACCAGTCCGGCCCGGCCCCCGCAGGCCTGTCCCGTTCCGCCCCCGGTTCCCTCCGCTTCGGCTACGGGACCAACGGACTCACCGACCTGCGGCTCGACGACGCCCTGACCCTGCTGGCGGACCTCGGGTACGACGGCGTCGGGCTCACCCTCGACCACATGCATCTGGACCCGCTGGCCCCCGGGCTGGCGGCCCGTACGGCCCAGGTGGCCGCGAGGCTATCGCGGCTCGGTCTGGGCGTGACCGTCGAGACCGGCGCGCGGTACGTCCTCGACCCCCGCCGCAAACACGGGCCGTCGCTGCTCGATCCGGACCCGGCCGCCCGTGCCGCCCGCGTCGCACTGCTCGTCACGGCCGTACGCGTCGCCGCCGATCTGGGCGCCCACGCCGTGCACTGCTTCAGCGGCGTCACCCCGGCGGGCACCACGCCCGGGACCGCCTGGCAGCGGCTGACCGACGCGCTCGCCCCCGTCCTCGACGCGGCAGCGGACGCCGGCGTACCGCTCGCCGTCGAACCCGAACCCGGTCACCTCCTCGCCACCCTCGCCGACTTCCACCACCTGCGTCGCGCGCTCGGCGACCCGGCCCCCCTGGGCCTCACCCTCGACATCGGCCACTGCCAGTGCCTGGAACCGTCCCCGCCCGCCGACTGCGTACGGGAAGCGGCTCCGTGGCTGCGGCACGTCCAGATCGAGGACATGCGCCGGGGTGTGCACGAGCACCTGCCGTTCGGCGAAGGCGAGATCGACTTCCCGCCGGTACTGGAGGCCCTCGCCGCCACCGGCTACCAGGGCCTGACGGTCGTCGAACTCCCCCGCCACTCGCACGCCGGCCCCGAGCTGGCCGCGCGGTCCATCGAATTCCTGCGCACGGCCCGGCCCACCGCACCGCTTCTCCCGGCAGGAGGCGACGCACGGTGCTGACCGAACTGACGAACGGCGCACCGCCCAGCACCCTCCAAGCCGCACTCGAAGGACACCTGGCAGGAGCGGCCCGCGCCTGGCTCCACGAGGCCCTGGCAGAAGCCGAGTCCCACGCCGCCACCCGGGCGGCGCCCACGGGGGAGAGCCCCGCGCCGACGGGGGTGGCCGAGCCTATGGGGGATGCCGCGCCGATGGGGGAGGGGCCCGCACCCACGGGGCAGACCGCACCCACCGGGCAGACCGCGCCGACGGGGGAGGGGCCCGCACCCACAGGGCAGACCACGCCGACGGGGGAGGCCGCGTCGACCGGGGAGGCCGCGTCGACCGGGGAGGCCGCGTCGACGGGCGAGGAAGGCTCGCCCACCGGGCGGACCGATCCGCAGGGGCAAACCCCGCCCACCGGGAAGACCGCGCCGAGGGAGGAGGCCGCGTCGACGGGCGAGGAGGGCTCGCCCATCGGGCGGACCGATCCGCAGGGAAAGGTCGCGCCTAGCGGGCAAGTCGCGCCGAGGGGGGAGGCCGCGTCGACGGGCGAGGAGGGCTCGCCCACCGGGCGGACCGATCCGCAGGGACAGTCCGCCCTGGCCGGGCGGGCCGATCCGCAGCGGCAGCCCCGGCCCACGGGGCAGGCCGCCCCGACGGGGGAGCGGGGCCCGACCAGCGGGCCGGCAGACCCGCAGGGGCGGGCAACGCCGACCGGGGACCACGCCGCTGCCCACACCGCGCCCACGGAGGAGTGCCTGCCGACCGTGCAGGCCGTGCCGACCGTACATGCCGTGCCCGGGGACGGAAGCCCGCCGATCGCCCAGGTTCCGCCCAACGGGCAGCACGTCCCGCCAGCCGGGCAGCACGCCCTGCCCACCCGGCAGCACACCCCGCCCAGCGGGTCCCTGCCCGTCTGGGAGCTTCGCTTCGCCGAAGCCGGGCGTCAGTGCCGTCCCGCACCCTCCGGCCCGTCCGGCCCGGAGCACCGGGCCGGCCCGGACGATGCCGAGGATCTGGCCGCCGCCGCCCGCGTTCTCCTGCTGCACGCCGTACGAGCCGGCCACGGCACCGCCGGCCGTCTCTACGCGCACGGCACCGCCGCCGAACGCCGGGCCGTCCTGCTGGCCCTGCCGCACCTGGGCACGCTGACGCCCCTCGGTTCCGCGCTCCCGCTCGTCGAAGACGCCCTGCGCACCAATGACACCCGCCTGGTCGCCGCCGCGGTCGGCCCGTACGCCGCCGAGCACCTCGACCAGCACGCCTGGCGGCACGCCGTCCTCAAGTGCCTGTTCACCGGCGTGCCGGTGGACGCGGTCGACCGCCTGTCGTCGCGCGCCCGGGCCGACGCCGAACTGGCCCGGATGCTCCGCGACTACGCGGCGGAACGCACCGCCGCGGGCCGCCCCGTACCGGACGATCTCCACCGCGTCCTCGCCCTCACGGCCCACCCGGACACCACGGCCCCCGGCAGCCTCACCGCGCGTCCGGACACCACGGCCCGCCCGGAGCCCACGGCCGCCCCCACAGAGGAGTCCTGATGCGCATCTTCGACCCCCACATCCACATGACCTCCCGCACCACGGACGACTACGAGGCGATGTACGCAGCCGGAGTGCGCGCCGTCGTCGAGCCGTCCTTCTGGCTGGGCCAGCCCCGCACCTCGCCCGCCAGCTTCTTCGACTACTTCGACGCACTCCTCGGCTGGGAGCCGTTCCGCGCCTCCCAGTACGGCATCGCCCACCACTGCACCCTCGCGCTCAACCCCAAAGAGGCGAACGACCCCCGCTGCACCCCCGTTCTCGACGCGCTTCCCCGCTACCTCGTCAAGGACTCTGTCGTCGCCGTCGGCGAGATCGGCTACGACTCCATGACCCCCGCCGAGGACACCGCCCTCGCCGCCCAGCTCCAGCTCGCCGCCGACCACGGGCTGCCCGCCCTCGTCCACACCCCGCACCGCGACAAGCTCGCCGGTCTGCACCGCACCGTCGACGTCATCCGTGAATCGAACCTCCCCCCGGAGCGCGTCCTCCTCGACCACCTCAACGAGACAACCGTAAAGGCCGCCACTGACAGCGGCTGCTGGCTCGGCTTCTCCATCTACCCCGACACCAAGATGGACGAGGACCGCATGGTCGCCGTCATCAAGGACCACGGCACCGAGAAGGTGCTGGTCAACTCCGCCGCCGACTGGGGGAAGAGCGACCCGCTCAAGACCCGGAAGGTCGGTGACGCCCTGCTCGCCGCCGGCTTCACCGAGGACGACGTCGACCAGGTCCTGTGGCGCAACCCCGTCGCCTTCTACGGTCTCAGCGGCCGGCTGCGGCTCGACGTCTCCGACGCCCCCGCCCCGCTCCACGAGGGCAATTCCGTCCTCCGCGGCGGGGAATGAGGGGGAGGGACGCCCACCATGCGCTTCCGGCACCCCGACGGTTCGACCGTCCACCTCGCGTACTGCACGAACGTCCACCCCGCCGAGACCCTCGACGGCGTACGCGCACAGCTGCGCGACCACTGCGAGCCCGTCCGCAGACGCCTCGGCCGCGACCGCCTCGGCATCGGACTGTGGCTCGCCAGGGACGCCGCCCGCGCACTCATCACCGACCCGGCGGCCCTGCGCGGCCTGCGCGCCGAACTGGACCGGCGCGGACTGGAGGTCGTCACCCTCAACGGCTTCCCGTACGCGGGCTTCGGCGCCGAGGAGGTCAAGTACCGGGTGTACCGCCCCGACTGGACCGAGGCCCCCCGGCTCGACCACACCACCGACCTCGCCCACCTCCTCGCCGCACTGCTGCCCGACGACGTCACCGAGGGCACCGTCTCCACCCTCCCCCTCGCCTGGCGCGTCCCCTTCGGCAAGGCCGCCGCCGAGGCCGCCCGCGCGGCGCTCACCACGCTCGCCGAACGCCTGGACGCCCTGGAGGAGCTGACGGGCAAGTCCGTCCGCATCGGCCTCGAACCCGAGCCGGGCTGCACGATCGAGAGCACCGCCGACGCCATCGGCCCCCTCACCGCCCTCGCCACCCCGCGCATCGGGGTCTGCGTCGACACCTGCCACCTCGCCACCTCCTTCGAGGACCCGGCCACCGCCCTCGCCGCGCTCACCGCCGCCGGAATCACCGTCCCCAAGGCGCAGCTTTCCGCCGCCCTGCACGCCGAACACCCCCACCTCCCCGAAGTACGCGAAGCCCTGGCCGCGTTCGCCGAACCGCGCTTCCTCCACCAGACCCGCACCCGCACCGCGGCCGGACTGCGCGGCACCGACGACCTAGGCGAGGCCCTCATCCCGGAAACGCTTCCCGACGGGGCACCCTGGCGCGCCCACTTCCACGTCCCCCTGCACGCCCCGCCCGCCCCGCCGCTCACCTCCACCCTCCCGGTCCTCCAGGACGCCCTCGCCCATCTGGTCGGCGGGCCCGCCCCGCTCACCCGGCACCTGGAGGTCGAGACGTACACCTGGCAGGCACTGCCGCCCGAGCTGCGCCCCCGCAACCGCAACCAGCTCGCCGACGGAATCGCCGCCGAACTCACCCTCGCCCGCGACCTCCTGGTCGACCTCGGCCTCAAGGAGCTGCCGTGACGCACCCAGGCACCACCGGCGCCCGCCCCACCCCCCTGCTCGTCCTGGACGTCGTGGGGCTCACCCCCCGGCTCCTCGCCCACATGCCGCACCTCGCACGGCTGGCCGATTCCGGCTCGCAGGCGCCGCTCGGCACCGTCCTGCCCGCCGTCACCTGCGCCGCCCAGTCGACGTTCCTCACCGGGACCACCCCCGCCGAGCACGGCATCGTCGGCAACGGCTGGTACTTCCGCGAACTCGGCGAAGTGCTTCTGTGGCGCCAGCACAACGGCCTCGTCGCCGGCGACAAGATCTGGGACGCGGCCCGCCGCGCCCACCCCGGCTACACCGTCGCCAACATCTGCTGGTGGTACGCCATGGGCGCGGACACCGACTACACCGTCACACCGCGCCCCGTCTACTACGCCGACGGGCGCAAGGAACCCGACTGCTACACCCGGCCCCCGTCCCTCCACGACGAACTCACCGAGAAGTACGGCACGTTCCCCCTGTTCCACTTCTGGGGCCCCGGCGCCGACCTCGTCTCCTCGCAGTGGATCATCGACGCCACCCGCCACATCCTGCGCACCCGCGAACCCGACCTGGCGCTGTGCTACCTCCCCCACCTCGACTACGACCTCCAGCGCTACGGACCCGACGATCCGCGCTCCCACCGCGCCGCCGCCGACCTCGACGCCGCCCTCGCGCCGCTGCTCGACGACGCGAAGGCCCAAGGCCGTACGGTCGTCGCGCTCTCCGAGTACGGCATCACCCGTGTCTCCCGGCCCGTTGACATCAACCGGGCCCTGCGGCGCGCGGGGCTCGTCGAGGTCCACACCCAGGACGGCATGGAGTACCTCGACCCCACGACCTCACGGGCGTTCGCCGTCGCCGACCACCAGCTGGCGCACGTGTACGTACGCCGCCCCGAGGACCTGGCGGCGACCCGCGCGGCACTCGCGGACCTCGACGGCGTCGCCGAACTCCTCGACGACGAGGGCAAGAAGAGGCACGGACTCGACCACCCCCGCTCCGGTGAACTCGTCGCCGTCGCCGAACCCGACGCCTGGTTCACGTACTACTACTGGCTCGACGACGCGAAGGCCCCCGACTTCGCCCGGCTCGTCGAGATCCACCGCAAGCCCGGCTACGACCCCGCCGAACTGTTCATGGACCCCCTCGACCCGTACGTACGCGTCAAGGCGGCCAAGGCCCTCGCCCGCAAGAAACTCGGCATGCGCTACCGCATGGCGGTCGTGCCCCTCGACCCCTCACCCGTCCGAGGCAGCCACGGCCGCCTCCCCGAGTGCGACGAAGACGGTCCGCTCATCCTGTGCTCCACCCCCCGCGCCGTCGGTGACCGCGTCGCGGCCACCGATGTGAAAGCCCTGCTCCTCCAGCTTGCCGGACTGCACTGACAAGAGCCCTGACGAAGGAGTTCCACCCGTGCGACCCATGAGCCGCAAGACGACCACCACCGACCCCGAGCTCACCCACAAGCTCTCCCGCCGCGGCATGCTCGGCGTGGCCGCCGGGGCCACCGCCGCGGCCCTCCTGGGAGCCACGGCGCCCACGGCGGCGGCCCAGGGCACCGGCCGCGGCCGCCCTGTCCTGCCGCCCGGCCGCCTCGGCATCCAGCTCTACTCCCTGCGCGACAAGGTCTCCACCCTCGGCTTCGCGAAGGTCTTCGCCGAGCTGGAGCGCTTCGGCTACGACGAGGTCGAGTACGCCGGCTACACCCAGGGCTCCGCGGGCGCCATCACCCTGGCCCAGCTCCGGAAGCTCACCCGCGACCACGGCCTGCGCGGCATAGGCAGCCACGTCGGCTACTACTCCGACGGCGACCCCGGCGCGTACACCTTCGCCCAGAACCTCACCAAGGTCCTCGACGACGCCCAGGCCCTCGGCCTCAAGCACATCGGCACCGCCTCAGGACCCTGGCGCTACGGAGCGACCGTCGACGGCTGGAAGCGGGCCGCCGAGGACTTCAACACGTACGGGGCGGCGGCGAAGGCGCGCGGCATGAAGTTCTACCAGCACAACCACGCCGAGGAGTTCTCCTTCGCGACCGACCGGCCCGACATCCGCCTCTACGACGTACTCCTCGCCGAGACCGACCCCGACCTGGTGTACCTGGAGATGGACATCTACTGGGCGTACGCGGCCCAGTTCCGCTTCGGCCGGCGCGCCGACGGCACCCCGGCCCCCTTCGACCCCCTCGACTACGTACTGGAGCAGCCCGACCGCTACCCGCTCTTCCACGTGAAGGACGGCGAGCACGACGCGTCCGCCCGGGACGGCTACCGGATGGTGGACGTCGGGGACGGGGACATCGACTACAAGCGGTTCATCTCGGCTGTGTCGAAGACCCGCGGCGGGCGCCGCGACCACCACTGGCAGGCGGAGCACGACAACCCGGTCGAGTCGTTCGCCTTCGCCCGCAAGTCCAGCGCCCACCTGCACTCACTGCGCGAGAAGGACTGCTGAGGGCAGTCGCCGTCAGACCGCGTCGCGGCTGACCGGCCGCGGGTTCGGCTCGATATGCCGGGCCCGCGGCCGCCCGGCGGATCCGAGGCGCCCTTACAGGCGGGGGACCGCCCCGGCCCACGTGACGTGGCACACAGTCGCGCCGGCCGGGTACGGCCACGCCGTACGCGTCACTGAGGTCCGTACGGGCCCCCCTTGTGCGGCTCTGACAGCCGCCTCGGGGCCCGGCCGCCGTGAAGGCCAACCACACTCCACGAACGCCATGCGTGAACAGGCGGCGACGTGCTGTGACGGCAGTGCCCCGGAGCCGGCCCGGTCGCTCCGTCCCGGGCCCGCCACACGCCCTGACCACGTAATACGCAGGTGAAACCCACACCGAACCCCTGGTATTGTTTTCCATGTCGCCGCGGGAAACCGGGGCCGACCACCTGGTCCGGGTGGCGGAATGGCAGACGCGCTAGCTTGAGGTGCTAGTGCCCTTTATCGGGCGTGGGGGTTCAAGTCCCCCCTCGGACACCAGCAACACCAGCAAGTGGAGACCCCAGTCGATCTGGGGTCTTCTTGCGTTTCACCCCCCCCGCCTCCTCGCCGATGAGTTTGCGGCCGCCGGGCGGTCTTCATGGGTAAACGTCCACGCATGCGCCGGAGGTACCGATGGCCGCCAAGGGATTCACCACCTGTCTGTGGTTCGACGACCGGGCCGAGGAGGCCGCGAACCACTACGTCTCGATCTTCAAGGACTCCCGCCTCGGCAGGATCACCCGCTACAACGAGGCCGGCCCGGGGGAGGCCGGCACGGTCATGACCGTCGATTTCGAAGCCAACGGGCAGCGGTTCGTGGCGCTGAACGGCGGTCCGCGGTTCACCTTCGACGAGGCCGTCTCGTTCCAGATCCTCTGCGACGACCAGGACGAGCTGGACCACTACTGGGACCGGCTCGTCGAAGGCGGCTCCGGTACGGCCTGCGGCTGGCTCAGGGACAAGTTCGGGGTGTCCTGGCAGGTCGTTCCCGCCGGGCTCGTCGAGCTGATCAGCGACATCGACCCGGAGAAGGCGAAGCGGACCACCGAGGCGATGCTGTCGATGGTCAAGTTCGACATCGCCGCACTCCAGAGGGCCCACGCGGGGGAGTAGTCCCGGCCGCCGGCGGTGTCATCGCGGTGCGGTGAGGCCCCGCATCCACCTTTCCACCTCGGACGAGGTGCGGGGCAGGCCCGCCGACAGGTTCTCGTTGCCGTCGGCGGTCACGAGGATGTCGTCCTCGATGCGTACGCCGATGCCCCGGTACTCCGCCGGCACCGTCAGGTCGTCCGGCTGGAAGTACAGACCCGGTTCGACGGTCAGCACCATGCCCGGCAGGAGCGTTCCTTCGACGTACGACTCCCTGCGGGCGGTCGCGCAGTCGTGGACGTCGAGTCCCAGCATGTGACCCGTGCCGGCCATGGTGAAGCGGCGCTGGAGCCCGAGGTCGTGGACACGCTCGGCGGGGCCCTCCAGCAGGCCCCACTCGACCAGCTTCTCCGCCAGGCGCCGCTGCGCCGCGTCGTGGAAGTCCCGGTAGCGCGCGCCGGGGCGCACGGCGTCGATGCCGGCCTGCTGGGCCTCGTACACCGCGTCGTAGATCCGGCGCTGGAGCGGGGTGAAGACGCCGTCGATCGGCAGGGTGCGGGTGACGTCGGCGGTGTAGAGGGTCCGGGTCTCCACACCCGCGTCGAGAAGAAGCAGGTCGCCGGGGCGCACCTCGCCGTCGTTGCGCACCCAGTGCATGATCGTGGCGTGCTCGCCCGCCGCGCAGATGGAGCCGTAGCCGACGTCGTTGCCCTCCAGGCGGGCGCGGCGGTAGAAGGTCCCCTCGATCCACCGTTCGGACGTGGCCACGGCGGTGGCCAGCTCCCGCACCACGTCGGTGAAGCCGCGCACCGTCGCGTCGCACGCCTTGCGCAGCTCCCCGATCTCCCACTCGTCCTTGACCAGGCGCAGCTCGGACAGAGCGGTCTGCAACTCGGTGTCGAGCTTCTCGTCCGTGTCCAGCGCCGCCTCCAGGCCCGCGTCGTGGCCGCGCACCACGCGGGTGGTGACGGCCGGGTCGGCGGCGGCCGCGGCGCGCAGTTCGCGGGCGGCCGCGCGCACGTCCCGGCAGGGCAGCCCCAGCAGTACCTCGGCCTCGGCCAGGCTGTTCCTGCGGCCGACCCACAGCTCACCCTTGGCGGCGTCCCGCCAGAACTCGCCACTCTCCCGGTCTGACCGGGGCAGCAGGTACGCGGTCGCCTCGTGGCCGCCCTCCGGCAGCGGTTCCAGTACCAGCGCCGCGTCCTCGCTCTGGTCCCCGGTGAGGTGCACGTACTCGCTGGAGGGCCGGAAGGGGTAGTGACTGTCGTTGGCCCGTACCTTGAGGTTCCCGGCGGGGATCACCAGCCGCTCGCCGGGGAAGCGGGCGGACAGCGCGGCGCGGCGCTCGGCCGCGTACGGGCTCTGTTCCGCCGGTACGAGGTCGCGCCGCTCGGTGTCCGCCCAGCCGCGCTTCATGAGCGCGGCCAGTTCGTCGGAGACGGTCGGACTGAGGCTGTTGATGCGGTCCTTGAACACGTGCGGTCCTCTTCCCTGTCGCTCGCTTCTGGTCGCTGGGTTGCTGGGTTCTGGTCGCTGGGTTCTGGTCGCGGGGATCTGGGCCTGGTTCTGGTCGCGCGTGGTGCGGGATTCAGCGTAGAGACCCTTGGCGCGAAAGGGAACATGTGACATTGTACTGGCGTGAGTAGCCAACTGACCTGCGATGTCGTGGTGGTTGGGGCCGGAATGGTGGGTGCTGCCTGCGCCTTCTACGCGGCCCGGAGGGGCTTGCGCACCGTGCTCGTCGACCGGGGGCCGGTGGCCGGCGGCACCACGGGGGCGGGCGAGGGAAACCTGCTGGTGTCCGACAAGGAGCCGGGGCCGGAGCTGGAACTGGCTCTGCTCTCATTGAAGTTGTGGCGCCGGCTCGTCGCGGAGGATCCGGGTCTGCGTGCGGCCGTCGAGTACGAGGCCAAAGGCGGGCTCGTGGTGGGTACGGAGTACGCCGGGCTCGCCGCGCTCGAAGAGTTCGCCGCACGGCAGCGTGCGGGCGGGGTGGAGGCGACGGGTGTGGACGCGAGTGAACTGCGCTCCCTCGAACCACACTTGGCAGGCGGACTTGCGGGAGGCGTGTTCTACCCGCAGGACTGCCAGGTGATGCCCGCCCTCGCCGCCGCGCGTCTCGTGCGGGAGGCGCGACGGGCGGGCGCTGTGTTGCGTACGGGGGAAGTCGTGACCGGGGTGCGGCGGGCCGCCGGCGGCGGGCGCGTGCTCGGCGTACGCACCAGCCGGGGGGACATTCACGCGCCGGCCGTCGTCAATGCCGCCGGGACGTGGGGCGGTGAGGTCGCCGCGCTCGCGGGGGCGCACCTTCCGGTCCTCCCGCGGCGCGGTTTCGTGCTCGTCACCGAACCGCTGCCGCCCCGGACCGTCCGGCACAAGGTGTACTCCGCGGATTACGTCGCCGACGTGGCCAGCGACTCGGCCGGGCTCCAGACGTCGGCGGTGGTCGAGGGGACGGCCGCCGGACCCGTGCTGATCGGCGCGAGTCGGGAGCGGGTCGGTTTCGACCGCACGTTCTCGCTGCCGGTGGCGCGGCGGCTCGCGGCGCAGGCGGTCGCGCTCTTCCCGGCGCTGGGCCGGGTCAGCGCCCTGCGCTGCTACCTCGGGTTCCGGCCCTACCTGCCCGACCACCTGCCGGCGATCGGCCCCGACCCGCGGGTGCCGGGCCTGCACCACGCCTGCGGGCACGAGGGGGCGGGCATCGGACTCGCCACGGGTACGGGGTACCTGGTCGCCCAGGGGCTCACGGGTGAGACGCCGGAGCTGGACCTCGCGGCGTTCCGGGGGGACCGGTTCTGTGGTGACGCCTTCAGGGAGGAGTGCCGGTGAGGGCACGTCGTGACGGGGCCGCCCGTGGTCCCACGCCGCTGCGGCTCGTACGGGCGCGGCCCGAGCCCGGCTTCGAGGTCACGCTCGACGGGCGGCCCCTGCGGGCCCTGCCCGGGCGGACCGTCGCCGCCGTGCTGTGGGAGGCGGGCGTCACCGCGTGGCGCACCACGCGGGACGGAGGACGGCCGCGCGGGGTGTTCTGCGGCATCGGGGTGTGTTTCGACTGCCTCGTGACCGTCAACGGCCGCCCCAATGTGCGGGCTTGCCTGGTGACGGTGTCGGCGGGCGATGTCATCCGGACTCAGGAAGGGGTGGGTGGGGGTGGCGAGGAGTAGGGCTCGGGATGCGGGTGCGGGTGCGGGTGCGGGTGCGGGTGCGGGTGCGGGTGTGGTGGGTGTGGTGGGTGTGGCGGGTGTGGCGGGTGTGGCTGGTGTGCGGACTGTGCCGGCGAATGCGGGCGGTGGCGGGCTCGTGGTGGTCGGCGCCGGGCCCGCCGGTGTGGCGGCGGCGGTCCGTGCCGCGGACCTCGGGGTGCGGGTCACCGTCGTGGACGCCGGTGCACGGCCCGGCGGGCAGTTCTACCGGCAGCCCGACGCGAGGCTGGGTGCGCGGCGGCCCTCCGCGCTGCATCACGCGTGGCGTACCTGGGAACGGCTGACGGCCCGGCTGGACGCGCACGTCGCGGGCGGGCGCGTGGTGTTGCTCGCCGACCGGCACGTGTGGTGTGTCGAGCGCGTGGGTTCGGGCACGGGTGGGGGCGAATTCGTGGTGCATGCCCTGGTCGGGCCGGTACAGGACCGGTCCGAGGCGGTCCTGGGCGACGCCGTGCTCCTCGCTACCGGTGCGTACGAACGTGTGCTGCCGTTCCCCGGCTGGACACTGCCGGGGGTTGTCACGGCGGGCGGTGCGCAGGCCATGCTCAAGGGCGGCCTCGTGCTGCCCGGCCGCACCGTCGTGGTCGCCGGGACCGGGCCACTGCTGATGCCGGTGGCCGCCGGGCTGGCGGCGGCGGGGGCGCGGGTGCGTGTGCTGGTCGAGTCCGCCGACCCCCGGTGTGCCGTGCGGGGCGCGGCGCGGCTGGCCGGGCATCCGGAGAAGGTGGCGGAGGGGGCGCGGTACGTCGCCGGGCTGTTGTGGCGCGGGGTCCCTGTGCTGACCCGTCACGTCGTGGTCGCCGCGCACGGCTCGGACCGGCTGGAGGCCGTGACCGTGGCTGCGGTGGACGCTGCGGGGCTGGTGCGGGCCGGTACGGAGCGGCGCATCGCGTGCGACGCCCTCGCGGTCGGTCACGGCCTGCTGCCGCACACCGACCTTGCCGGGGCGCTCGGTTGCCGCCTCGTGGAGACGGACGGCGGTGGCTGGGGGGTCGCCGTGGACGACGAGCAGCGTACGGACGTGCCGGGTGTCTGGGCGGCGGGGGAGGCCGGCGGCGTGGGAGGTGCGGCGCTCGCCCTCGCGGAGGGCAAGATCGCTGGGCGCTCGGTCGCGGCGCGGCTCCTTGGGCGGGAGCCGGAACGGCTTGGGCGGGTGGCACTGGGGCGGACGTCCGACCGGCTCAGGTGGGCGGCGGAGGTCCGGGCGCGGCGGAGGCTGCGGCGGTTCGCTGCGGTGATCGGCGGGGTGTACGTGCCGCCGGCGGGGTGGGTGGAGCGGGTCACGGACGACACGGTCGTGTGCCGGTGCGAGGAGGTTCCGGCGTCGGTGGTGCGGGCGGCGGTGGAGCTCGGCGCCACCGATGTGCGCAGCGTCAAGTTGCTGAGCCGGGCGGGGATGGGGTGGTGCCAGGGGAGGGTGTGCGAGCCGGGGGTTGTGGGGGTGGCGGGGTGTGGGGCGGGGCCGGCTGGGCGGGTGTTCGCGCGGCCGGTGCCGTTGGGGGTGCTGGCGGGGGAGGAGGGGGTGGCGCCTTGAGGGGGCCGCTGGGGGCACGGCCCGGCCCGTCTGCTCCGGCACCGTTTGGGGTGCGGGGGGTGGTTGTTGCCCCCTTTCTCCGGGGGCGTTGGGGTCGGTGCCGTGCCGGGGCGTCTCCTCGGGTGTCGAACGTTCGGGTCCGGCTGCGGTTCTTGGCGAGTGGTTGCGTTCAACACCCTGCGGGGAGCGCCCCGGCACGTCCCCTCCGGCACCGTTTGGCGGTGTCGGCAGCGCCTCAGCGTGTCCCCTCCGGCGCCGCGAGGAGGTGTGGGCAGCGCCCCGGCTGTCCCTTCGGCACCGGGGTGCCGGGCTCGCCCGCTTCCTGGTGCGTCGGAATCGGTGGCGTGGCGGTGCGTTTCTGCCTGCACCGCTTCGAGTGTGGGCAGCGCCCCGGCTGTTCCTTCGGCACCGGGTCGGCAGGATCTCCCGGTTCGCGGTGGCGTCGGGTCGGTGCCGTGGCGACGCGCGCTTTCCGGCATCGGGTGGAGGTGGGGCGCCCCGGGGGGCGGGCCCGCACGCCGTAGTGGTTGGCAGTACCGGTGCGCGACCGGGATTCGCGCAGTCCGCGCTATGAGACGAGGCTTGATGAACACGTACCCCTGGCACGGTGTCCTGGTGGCCACCGCGTTGCCGCTGCGGCGGGATCTCTCCATCGACTACGGCGCCTTCGCGGCCCACTGCGTCTGGCTCGTGGAGAACGGCTGCGACGGCGTCGTTCCGAACGGGTCGCTGGGCGAGTACCAGGTGCTGACGCCGGAGGAGCGCGCCAAGGTCGTCGAGACCGCCGTCGCCGCTGTGGGCGGGGAGCGCGTGATGCCGGGTGTCGCGGCGTACGGGGCCGTCGAGGCGCGGCGCTGGGCCGAGCAGGCCCGGGACGCCGGATGCGCGTCCGTCATGCTGCTGCCACCGAACTCCTACCGCGCCGACGACCGTTCCGTACGGGCCCACTACGCGGAGGTCGCGGCGGCCGGGATTCCCGTGGTGGCGTACAACAATCCGCACGACACGAAAGTCGACCTGCGGCCCGAGCTGCTGGCGTCCCTGTATGCCGACGGTTCCGTCCGGGCGGTCAAGGAGTTCTCCGGTGACGTCCGCCGGATCTACGAGATCGGCGAACTCGCGCCCGGGCTCGACGTGCTGGCCGGGGCCGACGACGTGGTCCTTGAGCTGGTCGTCGCAGGGGCGAAGGGATGGGTGTCCGGGTATCCGAACGCCCTGCCCAGGGCCACGGTGGAGCTCTACCGGTCGGCCGTCGCGGGCGAGTTGGAGACCGCCGTGCCGCTCTACCGGCAGTTGCATCCGCTGCTGCGGTGGGATTCCAAGGTCGAGTTCGTGCAGGCGATCAAGTTGTCCATGGACGTCGTCGGCCGTCACGGCGGTCCCTGCCGGCCGCCGCGCGTTCCCCTGCTGCCCGACCAAGAGGCGGCCGTCCGCGCCGCCACCGAGAAGGCCGTCGCCGCGGGGCTGTGCTGACATGCGGAGCAAAGTCGTCCTGCACGCGGTCGATTCGCACACCGAGGGCATGCCCACCCGCGTGATCACCGGCGGTGTGGGCGTCCTTCCGGGCGCGACCATGTCCGAGCGGCGTACGTACTTCGTCGAGCACCGCGACCACCTGCGCACGCTGCTGATGTACGAGCCGCGCGGTCACGCGGCGATGAGCGGGGCCATTCTCCAGCCGCCCACGAGGCAGGACGCGGACTTCGGCGTGCTGTTCATCGAGGTCTCCGGCTGCCTGCCGATGTGCGGACACGGCACCATCGGGGTGGCGACCGTACTCGTCGAGACGGGCATGGTCCCCGTCACCGAGCCGGTGACGGTGATCCGGCTCGACACCCCGGCGGGGCTGGTCACCGCCGAAGTGGCGGTCGAGGCGGGCGCCGCCGTCGGCGTCACCCTGCGCAACGTGCCCTCGTTCTGCGCCGGTCTCGACCGGAAGGCGACGCTGGCCGACGGGCGCACGGTCACGTACGACCTCGCCTACGGGGGCAACTTCTACGCCATCCTCCCGCTGCAGCGGTTCGGCCTGCCCTTCGACCGCGGGCGCAAGGACGACATCCTCGCCGCCGGTCTCGCGCTCATGGACGCGATCAACGCGGACCCCCCGGTGCACCCGGAGAATCCCGCCATCAGCGGGTGCCACCACGTCCAACTGCTCGCTCCGGGCTCCACCGCGCAGCGCTCCCGGCACGCGATGGCCATCCACCCCGGCTGGTTCGACCGTTCGCCCTGCGGTACGGGCACCAGCGCGCGCATGGCGCAGCTGCACGCGCGCGGTGAACTGCCGCTGTTCCAGGACTTCGTCAACGAATCGTTCATCGGCACGTCGTTCACCGGGCGTCTCGTCGGCGCCACCGAGGTGGGCGGCGCCGCCGCGATCCTGCCCACGGTCACCGGCCGCGCCTGGATCACCGCGACCGCCCAGTACCTCCTCGATCCGGCCGACCCGTTCCCCGCCGGATTCCTGTTGTAGTCCCCGCAGGGCGGTACGTGACACAGCACTAAGATCGGTCGACGCGTACCCGACCGAGGAGGACCCATGGCCGCTGAGCGGAACCAGGCGCCGGATCTGCCGTCGCTCGGCGGCCGGCGCGACAGCTACCGCGAGCGGGTCGCCGACGCGCTGCGCGCCGCCCTGATAGCCGGTGAACTGCGCCCGGGCGACGTCCATTCCGCGCCGAGCCTCGCGGCCCGCTTCGGCGTCTCGGCCACACCCGTGCGGGAAGCGATGCTGGACCTCGTACGGGAAGGTCTGGTCGACACCGTCCCGAACAAGGGATTCCGGGTGACCGCCGTGTCCGAGCGGCAGTTGGACGAGTACAACCACATCCGCTCGCTCATCGAGATCCCGACCGTGACCGGGCTCGCCACGACCGCGGACCCCGCCGCCCTGGAGGCCCTGCGGCCGGTCGCCCGGTCGATCGTCTCCTCCGCCGCCGAGGGGGACCTCATCGCGTACGTCGAGGCGGACCGGCAGTTCCACCTCGGACTGCTGGGCCTGGCCGGCAACGCGCACCTGGTCGAGGTGGTCGGCGACCTGCGCAAGCGGTCGCGGCTGTACGGGCTCACCGCCCTGGTCGAGCGGGGGCTGCTGGAAGCCTCCGCGCAGGAGCACCTCGAACTGCTCGACGCCCTGCTGGCCCGCGACGCCGACCGGGCGCAGGCGATCATGACCCGCCATCTGGGGCACGTCCGGGACAAGTGGGCGGGCTGATCGGCCTCGGGTGAGCGTCACGTCCCGCCTTCGTCGGGGCGGCACGCGCCGTAGAGACGGGCAGCGTGGTAGAGGTGCCGGTCAAGGACGTGACGAAGAGGAACGTCGCCGGCATCTCGTGACCGTCGACAGTGAGGACAGGCCAGGCATGTACGACTACGACCTGCTCGTCGTGGGGTCCGCCAACGCCGACCTGGTGATCGGAGTCGAGCGCCGTCCCGCCGCCGGCGAGACCGTGCTCGGTTCCGACCTGGCGGTGCACCCCGGCGGCAAGGGCGCCAACCAGGCCGTCGCCGCCGCCCGTCTCGGCGCCCGCACGGCGCTGCTGGCCCGCGTCGGCGACGACGCCCACGGGCGGCTGCTGCTGGACTCACAGCGCGCG
The DNA here is from genome assembly GCF_053610585.1 of Streptomyces sp. NPDC054887. Classification (NCBI taxonomy): domain Bacteria; kingdom Bacillati; phylum Actinomycetota; class Actinomycetes; order Kitasatosporales; family Streptomycetaceae; genus Streptomyces; species Streptomyces sp. NPDC054887. The sequence continues at coordinate 22,552 of NZ_JBSGYQ010000005.1, forward strand.
GCGGGTGTGGACACCGCCGGGGTACGCACCGGCGGGGCGCCCACCGGGGTCGCGCTGATCACGGTGGACCCCTCCGGCGACAACAGCATCGTCGTCTCGCCCGGCGCCAACGCCCGGCTCACCCCCGACGACGTCCGCGACGCCGCGGCCCTGTTCGCCGCCGCCCGCGTCGTGTCGGCGCAACTGGAGGTCCCGCTGGAGACGGTGGCCGAGGCGGTACGCGCCCGGGCCGCCGGAAGCCGGTTCGTACTCAACCCCTCGCCGCCCCGGCCGCTGCCCGCCGACGTGCTCGCCGCGTGCGACCCGCTGGTGCTCAACGAGCACGAGGCGCGGTTCGTGCTGGGCGACGACCCGGACGCCGGCGGCGAGGAGGACCCCGAGAAGCGGGCGAGGGTGCTGCTCGCGCTCGGCGCGCGGTCGGTGGTCGTCACACTGGGCGCGCGCGGCGCATTGGTCGCCGAGCGCGGAACGGCCGTACGGGTCCCGAGCCCCCGGGTCGACGCCGTCGACACCACGGGCGCGGGCGACGCCTTCACCGCGGCCCTGGCCTGGCGGCTCAGCCTCGGCGAGGACCTGGCGGACGCCGCCGCCTTCGCGGTACGGGTGGGAGCCGCCGCCGTCACCAAGGAGGGGGCGCAGGCGTCCTTCCCGACCGCCGCGGAGGTCGCGGCGCTGTGAAGAGGCCGGAAGGCGGGTGCTGCCGCGCTTTCTTCCGACCGGCTGAGGGCTGCGGGCCGGGCGTGGAACCGGGCGGGCTCGCGGGAGCCCGCCCGGCCCCACGCCGCCGTGCCTAGTGGCGGTGGAGCTGCCCGCGCACGGCCCCGTCGGGGTACGGGCGGTTGTGGACGTTCGCGTAGAACTTCCCGGGCTTGCAGGCGATCTGCTTGAGCTCGTGGTACGTCAGCACGGTCGCGGCGTTGGCTTCCGTCTCGTGCCGCTGCGCGGTGATGCAGCCCTTCGACGACCCGTTCTTGGGGGTCTTGAGGGTGACGGCCACAGGACCCGCCGTGCCCCGCTTGCCCCGGTGGATGTGCGCGGCGGTGGGCTTGGCGATCTTGCGCACGTGCAGGGCGTAGCACAGGGTGCCGCGCTCGATCTTGTACCAGAACTCGCCACTGCCGTCGGGGTCGCCGGGACCGGGCACTTCCTCGCGGCCGGTGAGGTCGGCCCGGCCGTGGGTGACCCGGTCGCCCCCGTGGTCGGCGGGGCCGGGGCCGGCGGCGGCGGCCGGAGTGGCCAGGGCGGCGAGGGCGGCCGCGCAGGAGACGGCCGAGACCAGCAGGGTGGTCGGAACACGCATGGGTTGTCTCATCTCTGTGTCGGGCGACCGAGCAGCCCGGAGCCCGGTGGCCCGCGCCGAGGTCGGATCGCTGGCACCCACACAAGGACACCCCCGACCGTCCCTCAACATTTCAGCGGCTGGACGGGGGTACGGGCCACCGCGCCCCGCGCGGGGCGCTTCACCCGTACGGCCGACCGCCCGTGGCGGGCGGCGCCGCGCGGACGCAGGGTGGCGGCATGCGTGCCCTCCACGTGGCGCTGCGGCGCGTGTCCGGGGCCACCGCCACCGGGCTCCTGCTGCTGAGCGCCGCGGCCGCCGACCCGGCGCCGGCGCCAGGGCGGGCCCATCCGTCCCCGCACCGGCCGCCCCCGGCCTCCGCGTACCCGCCCGTACGCCCGGCGCCCTCGGCGCACCGGGCTCCACCGCCGCGCGTCGTGCCCCGGCACACGTGGCTGCGGGGCGCCGAGCACCGCAAGGCACCGGTGCGTTACGCCCACCCCGTCCGGGCGGCCTTCGTCCACCACACCAACTCGCCGAACGGGTACGACTGCGCCGACGTCCCGCGCATCATCCGCAAGGTGTACGCCGCGCAGGCGGGGGGCCGGCACTGGGACGACATCGGGTACAACTTCCTCGTCGACCGCTGCGGCACGATCTACGAGGGCCGCGCGGGAGGCGCCGGACGGCCCGTCGTCGGAGCGCACGCCCAGGGCTTCAACCACCACACCGTGGGCATCGCGGCCATCGGGGTCTTCACCGACGGGGCGGACGTCCCCAAGCCCATGACCGACGCGATCGCGGCGCTCGTGGCGTGGAAGCTCGGCATGGCGGACGTCGACCCCCGCGCGACCGTGCGGCTGGTGTCCTCGAACAGCCGCAGCAGGTTCCCGAAGGGGACGAGCGTACGGCTGAGCGCCGTGTCGGGACACAGCGACGGCTACTCGACGCAGTGCCCGGGGGCGGCACTCCGGGCCGAGCTGCCCGCGATCAGGAAGGCGGCAGCGCGCCTCCAGGGCCGCCGTTAGGGAGCGCGCGGGGCGGGCGGTCTTCGGCCACGGCCGGTGGGAGGCGGTGTCCGTACCTCCCAAAATCCGCTTATGGTTCCCGGGTGTTCGACTCGCGGCACATCAGGACGTTCCACGAAGTGGTCAGGACCGGCTCGTACTCCGCCGCCGCCCGCGCGCTCGGGTACACCCAGCCCGCCATCACCCAGCAGATGAAGGCGCTCGAACGCGACGTCGGCACGCCCCTGTTCACCCGCGCCGGACGCGGCCTGCGGCTCACCGAGGCGGGCGAGACGCTGTCGCGGCACGCGGTCGTCATCCTCGACGACATGTCCGCCGCGCGACAGCAGATGGACTCCCTCACCCGGCTCCGCGCGGGACGGGTGCGCCTGTGCGCCTTCCCCAGCGCCAACGCGACCCTCGTCCCCGAGGCCGTGGCCCTGCTGGCCGCCGCCCACCCCGGGGTGACCGTGGAACTCCTGGAGGGTGAGCCGCCCGGATCGCTGCGGCGCCTCCTGCGCGGCGAGTGCGACATCACGCTCGCCTTCACCTTCCCGGGCCTCGGTGAGGACGTGCCCGACGAGGTGCTGGAAGTGCCCCTGATGGAGGACCAGTCGCTGGTGCTGCTGCCGTCGGGGCATCCGCTCGCGCGCCGCCGCGCCGTGCGGCTCGGCGATCTCGCGGACGAACGCTGGATCGTGGGCTGCCCGCGCTGCCGCGTCCACTTCCTGCACGCCTGCGCGGACGCGGGCTTCGCCCCGGACATCGCCTTCACCACCGACGACGGCCTCGTGGTGCAGAGTCTCGTCGCGGAAGGGCTCGGCGTGGCCATGATGCCGGGCCTGGTGCTCAACTTCCTGCGCCACCCCCGGGTCGCGGGCCGCGCCTCACAGCCGGCGTCCCGGCGGCAGGTTTCGGCGTACGTCCTGCGCGAGCATCTGCGGATCCCGGCCACGGCGTCGGTGCTGGAGACGCTCACGACGGTCGCGGCCAACAAGACCGGCTGCTGACGGGCGCGCGGCCCCCTCCCATAAGCGCTGCTTGGCCGACGCCGTACGAACCCTCCTTGGACGTCCCGGCCCGCGCCCCGTCACCGTGCCGGTATGACCTCTTCCACCGCACCCGCCGGGGGGCGTACGACCACACGTCTCGCCGTACTGATCTCCGACATCCGCCGGGCCGTCGCGCTCGGCCTGCCGCCGGGCCCGACGGCGCACCTCGTCGGCGAGCTGCTCGCGCCGCACCTCGGGGCCGACGACCTGCTCACCGCCGGGCAGCGCGTGGGCGACCCCGAGCGCTACCGCCAGCACCTGCTGCACGCCGAGCCCGACGGCGGCTTCTCGGTCGTCGCGCTCGTCTGGCTGCCCGGGCAGCGCACCCCGGTGCACGACCACGTGGCGTGGTGCACCACCGGCGTCCACGCGGGCGCCGAACGGGAACGGCGCTACCGCCTCGTCCCCTCCCGCGACGGTGCCCCCGCCCGGCTGGTGCCCACCGGGGACGTCGCCGGTCCCCGGGGGACGGTGAGCGGCTTCGCGCCGCCGGGCGACATCCACGAGGTGTGGAACGCGGGCGCGGACGTGGCGATCTCACTCCACGTGTACGGCGCGGACCTGTCGCGGCTCGGCACGAGCGTCCGACGGGTGTACGAGCGCCCTGCCGCCGACGGCTGACCACCGGCGGGCAGCCGACCCGGGATGTGCGGCCCCCGCGCGGTCGCCTTCCGTTCGGGGGGCTTCGGGATTCGAACACCTCCTGCCTATGCTCGGCCGGTGAACGGAACGGTGAAGTACCAGCCCCTGACCGCGGTCTTCGAGGATCCCGCCCCCATCGCGTGGGCCGGGCGGGACGGCGCCGTACCCGTGCTGTGGAGCGTGGACGCCGAGCGGCAGGGGGACGCCGCGGCGCGGCTCGCCGGCGACGTGCTCGACGACGGGGAGAAGGAGCGCGCCGCGGCCTTCGTCCGCGAGAGCGACCGGCGGTGCTACGTCACGGCCCATGTGGCGCTCAGGTCGATGCTGGGCGCCTGCCTGGGCCTCGATCCCGGCGCGGTACGGCTGCACCGCGAGCCGTGCGTGTCCTGCGGCGGCCCGCACGGCCGGCCCGCCACGTCGGACGGCCCGGTGCACTTCTCGCTGTCGCACAGCGGCAGCGTGGCCCTGATCGCCTGCGCGGCGGTGCCCGTGGGGGTGGACGTGGAGGCCGTGCCGCGGCCCGGTGTGGTCGGCGAGATCGCGAAGGAGCTGCATCCGCGCGAGACGGCCGAGCTGCTGGCCCTTCCCGAAGCCGCGAGGAGCGCCGCCTTCGCCCGCGTGTGGGCGCGCAAGGAGGCGTACCTCAAGGGCCTCGGCATCGGTCTGGCCCGCGGCCTGTCGCTCGACTACCTCGGTACCGGCGCCGTGGCGGCGGACCACCCGCCGGGGTGGCGGATCGGCGACGTGGCGGCCCCGGACGGGTTCGCGGCCGCCGTCGCGGTGCGGTCGCCCGCACCGGAGGCGTGAGGAGCGATCCGGCGTACGGGCGAGCGGTCGTATACGGCGCCGGAGGTACGCGGGTTGACCGGACTCCCCGAATCCGCAAGTAGGGGTGACCAGTGACGCAACCTCTGGGTAACGCTCGTTCACTCGTACCGGACCAAAGTCCGCGGAACGATTCCACCCGCGGCGCCACCGGGCTACGCTCGACGTCCGACATGGTTTGGGGAGGGATGATGGTGCCCGGCCCGGAGCACCCGGCCACCGTCCCGCTGCTGGAACGCGAGACGGAACTCGCCGCCGCCGCACACGCGGTCGAAGCGCTCTGCGCCGACGAGCCGGCCGGTGGAGTCCTCGTGTGCAGCGGCGAGGCCGGTATCGGCAAGACGGCGCTGCTGTCCGCGATCCGGCGGCTCGCCGCCGGGCGGTGCACCGTGTGGTCGGCGCGCGGTGGCGAGGCCGTCACCTCCGTGCCGTTCCACGTCGTGCGCCAGCTCCTGCAACCCGTGATCGCCCTGCCCGGCACGGTCGACGCCAGGGATCTGCTCGGGGACGGCTACGAGATCATCGGCCCCGCGCTCGGTGTGGCCCCGCCCGACGGACGGGCCGACCCGCAGGGCGTCCGCGACGGCCTGGACACGCTGCTGCTCCGCCTGGCGGACACGCACCGGCCGCTGGTGCTGCTCGTCGACGACGCGCACTGGTGCGACCTGGAGACCCTCGGCTGGCTCGCGTCCTTCGTCCGGCGCGCCGACCTCCCCGTGCTCGTCGTCATCGCGTACCGCACCGAGGAACCGGCCGGCGACACCGCGGAGTTCATCCGGTCGATGGAGCAGGTCGCCGGGCGGTGCGTCTCCCTGCGGGCCCTCACCCCCGACGCCGTGGCGCGGCTCGCGCGCGCCGCCCTGGGTGAACACGCGGACGACCCGTTCTGCCGCGAGGTGTGGGCCGTCACCGGCGGCAACCTCTACGAGACGGTCGAGCTCATCGCCAAGGTGCGCGACGAATGCCTGGACCCCGTCGAGGGCTCGGCGGGCGCCCTGCGCGCCCTCGGCGCCTCCGCCCGCGGCACCGGCCTGATCGCCCGGCTCGAAGAAATGGGCACCACCACCACGAGGTTCGCCTGGGCGGCCGCCATTCTCGGCACCGAGATCTCGCTCGACCTCGCGGCGTCGCTCGCCGGTCTGGGCGGCGACCAGGCCGCCGACTGCGCCGAACGCCTGCGGGCCGCCCGCATCCTCGCCGGTACGGACCCGATGGAGTTCGTCCACCCGCTCATCGCCGGCGCCGTCTACCGCGCCATCCCGCCGGCCACCCGCACCGCCATGCACGGCCGGGCCGCCTGGGCGGTCACCCGGGCGGGCCGGGGCGCTGCGGCGGCGGCCCGCCACCTCCTGGAGGTCCACCCGGACGACGACCCGGACCTCGTCGCCCAGTTGCGCGAGGCCGCGTCCGAGCACCTCGCCGTCGGCGCGCCGGACGCGGCGAGGCGCTGCCTGGAGCGCGCCCTCCAGGAGCCTCCGCTGCCCGAGGAGCACGCCTCGGTGCTGTACGAGCTGGGTTGTGCCACGCTCCTGACCTCGCCCGCCACCACCGTCCGCCATCTGCGGGACGCGCTCGGCATGCCGGGCCTCGACGCGGACCAGCGGGTCGACGCGGTCTTCCGGCTGTCCCAGGCGCTGACGCACAACAACCAGACGCGCGAAGCGGCTCAGGTCGTGGCCGACGAGGTCGCCAGAACCGACCCCGGCCCGGCCAGGATGCGGCTCCAGGCGGTCCACTTCCTGTGGGAGGGCGTACAGGCGGACGAGGACGACGGCCCCGGACGCTCCCGCCGCCTCGCGGAGATGGCCGAGGGCCTGGCGGGCCGCGACAACTCCGAACGGGTCCTGCTCATACTGAGAGCCTTCGACGGCACCGCACGCGGCGAGAACGCCGAGGAGATCGTCCAGATCTGCGACCGCGCCCTGGCCGGCGGCAACCTGCCCCCGGGGCTCGGCTGGACCAACACCGCGTGGGGGTTCGAGCCCCCGGCGCTGCTCGGACTCACGTACGCCTTCGCGGACCGGCTCGACCGGGCCGAAAGCCTCTTCGACGAGGCCCTGCGCGCCTTCGAGATCTCCGGCTGGAGCGGCGGTCACCTCGCCTTCGCCCACGCGCTCGTCGGCTACCTCCACCGCAGGCGCGGCAAGCTGGCCCAGGCGGAGATGTACCTGCGCGAGAGCCTGCGCCTCGCCGAGCGCGTCGGCAACGGCCTGCCGATGCACTGGGACGCCGCCTGCATGCTCATCGACACGCTCCTCGCGCGCGGCAGGATCGACGCGGCGCGGGAGGCGGCCGAGCGCCACGCGTTCGCTCCGCCGTACCCGTCCTCCATCGTCATCCCCGACGCCCAGTGCGTACGGGGGCGGCTGCTGCTCGCGCAGGGCCGCACCAAGGAGGCCGTCGCCGAACTCGAGGCGGCGGGGGAGTCGTTGCGGGCACGCGGCCGGCACAACGGCGTGATGGCTCCCTGGGCGAGCGACCTGGCCCGCGCGGTGGCAGCCGACGACCCCGAACGCGCCGCGTCCCTCGCCGCCTACGTGCGGGACCGCGCCGAGCGCTTCGGCACGGACACCGCCATCGGCGAGTCCCTGCGCTGCGCCGCCGCCCTGGAGGAGGGCGAGCGGGCCGTGGAGCTGCTGGGCAAGGCGGTCGCGTATCTGGAGGGTTCCCCGTGCGCGTACGAGCACGCCATGGCGCGGGTCGACTACGGCATCGCGGCGCGGTCCGAGGCCGAGCTGACCCGCGGCCTGTCCCTCGCCGAGAAGTGCAGCGCCGACGGACTGGTGCGGCGCGCCAGGGAGGCGCTGCGCTCACTCTGAGGAGCGCCACCGGGCCGGCCCGCCTCCGCTAACGCCTGCGGCAGTCCAGGCTCTTCAGGTCCACGGTGTCCGCCATCGTCCGCATGCCGAGGTCGTTGGGGTGGAGGTGGTCGCCGCTGTCGTACGCGGGCCGGAGCCGTGACGGCGCCTCCGGGTCCAGGACGGCCCTGTCGAAGTCGACGACCGCGTCGAAGACGCCGCCGTCCCGGACGAACGCGTTGACCTGCTGCCGGACGGCCTCGCCCGCCGGAGTCCATTCCCGCCAGCCCTCGTACGGCATGACCGTCGCCCCGACGACGCACACGCCCGCCGCGTGCGCCCTGCGGACGATGTCCCGGTAGCCGGCGGTCAGTTCGGCGGCCGTCGGCGCGGGTACGGCCTTGATGTCGTTGACCCCTTCGAGGAGCACCACCGTGCGGACGCCGTGCTGACCGAGCACGTCCCGGTCGAGCCGTTTGAGCGCGCTCTCGCCGGAGCCGTCCTTCAGCACCTTGTTGCCCGAGATCCCCTCGTTGGCGACGCCCTTGACGCGCGAACCCGGGTCGGCGTCCAGCCTGCGGGCCAGGAAGTCGGGCCAGCGGCGGTTGGCGTCGCGGGTGGAGAGGGCGCCGTCCGTGATGGAGTCGCCCAGGGCGGCCACGGACCCGGTCCCGCGGCGGGCGCCCACGCTCACCGCGTCGAGGTAGAACCACGAAGTGACGCGCTGGGTGTACGGCGCGCCGGTGGCGTCGTCGGCGTGGTCGCCGGCGGGGGCGACGTACGAGGTCTGGAGGGCCGCCCGGTGCCCGGTCGCGGCGCCGCTCGCGCTGCGCACGTACAGGCTGACGGCCAGATCGGCCTGCGGCCGTACCGTGCCGGGCAGCGGGTCGCTGTGGACCGATCCGCCGGGGGCGACGGTCACCGAACGCGACCCGGCGAAGGAAAGCGGCCGGTTGGTGCCCGGCACGAGCGCGGCCCCGGCGCCGCGCAGTCCGGCGTACGCGCTGCCGAAGGTCACCGGCCGGGTGCCGAACGCGTTGGAGAGCCGGATCCGCAGTCCGCTGCCGCCCGCGCTGGTGCGTACGACGAGCCGGTACGTACGGTCCGGGGCGGCGCCCGCGGTCGACAGCCGGTCCGTACTGGCCGCCCAGGTCACGATCGGCGTCCTGCCCGGCTCGGCGGACCCGCGGGCGGGCGGGGGCCCGGCGGTGGAGGGCGGCCCGGAGGCGAGGACCGCGGCGAGGGCGATTGCTGCGGCGACCGTGGCGCGGCGGGCGTGACGGCGTGACGCGGGTCTGTTCATGGCGCGGAGATTCCTCCCCTGGGCATGGGCGTGCCAGGACCGGCACTCAGGGGGGAATTGACGCGCGGCACGGCATGCGCTGTCCAGGGTGCGACGCGGGAACAGGCCATCGCGTGCGGCCGGTCAGGACCCCTGATGGGGCACAGTGGACCACGCCGGAGCGGTGCCCGCGACCCGGCAGACGTTCAGGTAGAGCGGGATCGGTGGCGTGTAGGGCGCGCTGCCCTCCGGCAGGTGGACCAGACGCGGACGCGTCCGCGGTACGCGCGCCCCGGCGACGTAGCGGGCGGGGTGCGGCCAGATCAGGCCGAGGTCCGAACCGGCGGGCACGAGCCACCACCACCAGTCGGCGTCGGCGAAGACGCACCCCGGCCGGGACAGGTGCGCCATTGTCCGGAACCCGTGCCGCGCGGGTAGCCCCACCGCGTCGCAGCCGAGCGGGGTGGCGAAGCCGTCCGGCAGCGGCAGGCGGAAGCCGGCGTCCTGCTCGCCGTCGTGCGCCGGGCCCTGGAGCCCCAGGTCTTGGCGGCGGCCCTGCCCGCCGGCCTCGGGGCGCCGGCCGCGCGACAGGCGGCCGCCCGGCAGGCCGGTCATCACCGACCTCAGCAAGGAAGCTCCGCCCAGACGACCCGTCCGGGGCCGTCGGCGGCGTCGCGCGTCCCCCAGAAACTGCTCAGGGTGTCGACCAGTTGCAGACCGCGCCCGTGCTCGTCCTCACCGGCCTGGCGCAGCCGTGGTCCCGTGGGGCGACGCCCCTGGTCCTTCACCGCGACCCGCAACCGACCGTCGCTGTCGCGCAGTTCGCAGACGACACGCTCGCTTGCGGTGTGCAGCACGGCATTGGTGAAGAGTTCCGAGACGATCAGCGCCGCCGTGTCGCAGATGTCCTCGTCGACGCCCCACTGCGTCAACTGCTGCCTGGTCAGCCGGCGGGCCGCGGCCACGAACTCGGCACGCCCCGGAAGTTCGAACCCGTAACGCCGTATGGCCGTTCCCCGGCAGTGGTCCATGAGCGGGGGGACGAGCACAGAGCCTGGTGCCACGAGCGTTTCCTCACGGTGTGGGGGCAGGGCCGGGCCGCTGCTTCCCCCCGGTGGCAGCGCGCGGCGTCCGCGTGAACTGGTTCACCGCGCAACTCTCCCTCCGAACGCGACACTTGGCAAGGGCCACTATGAAAATTGCAGAGTGTCGTTTCTTTGGCTGCGGCCGCGTGGCACACTGCTCGCAACAGCCCATGGGGAGGTCTGAAGTGAGTGAACCGCGGTCCGCCCCGACGGTGGGTCAGGTCGTCCTCGGCAAGCGCCTGCTGGACCTGCGCGAACGGGCGGGCCTGAGCCGCGAGGAGGCCGCCAGGGTTCTGCGCGTCACCCCGGCCACCATCCGCCGGATGGAGACGGCCGAGGTCGCCCTCAAGATCCCTTACGTTCAGCTCCTGCTCCAGGCGTACGGGCACCGCCCCGAGGACATCGACGCCTTCGTCGAACTCGCCGAAGAGGCGAACAGGCCCGGCTGGTGGCAGCGCTTCCACGGCGTGCTGCCCGACTGGTTCAGCATGTACGTGAGCCTGGAGGGCGCCGCGTCGCTGATCAGGGCGTACGAGCCCCAGTTCGTGCCGGGTCTCCTCCAGACCGAGAGCTACGCCCGTGCCATCCTGCGCGGCGGAGCCGTCGGCGGGGCCGGCGCGGACGCCGTCGAGCGGCACGTTGCCCTGCGCATGGAGCGTCAGAGCCTCCTCACGCGTCCCGACGCCCCCCGGCTGTGGGTCGTCATGGACGAGACGGTGCTGCGGCGGCCGGTGGGCAGTCCCGATGTGCGGGGCGAACAGATCGACCGCCTCCTCGAGGCCGCCGAGAGACCCAACATCACCCTCCAGATCGCCGAGTTCGCGACCGGGCACCACCCCGGCACGTACGGCCCGTTCGTCCTCTTCCGCTTCGCAATGCCGGAACTCCCGGACATGGTCTACAGCGAGTACCTGACCGGCGCGGTCTACCTCGACTCGCGCCCCGAGGTGGCGGCCCACCTGGAGGTCATGGACCGCATGGCGGCTCAGGCCGCGACTGCACAACGCACGAAGGAAATCCTCAAGGATCTCCGCAAGGAGCTGTGATGGACCCGATTTACAACGGCATGCCGGCCAACGACCTGCCCGAGGAGGGCTGGTACAAGCCGTGGAGCGGCGGCAACGGCGGCAACTGCATCGAAGCCATGAAGCTGGCCGACGGCAGAGTCGCCGTCCGGCAGTCCGCCGACCCCGAGGGGCCGGCGCTGATCTACACACCGGGCGAGATCGCCGCCTTCATCCGGGGAGCGAAGGCCGGACAGGCCGACTTCCTGCTCACCTGACTCCGCGACCACCCGACTCCCCGACCACCTGCCAGCTGTGCACCCGCCACCCCCCGACCCATGGAGCGCCGTATGACCGGGCAAGACCGCACCCCCGTCGAGATAGACACCAGCAAGCCGCACCCGGCGCGCATGTACGACTGGTTCCTCGGCGGCAAGGACAACTACCCGGTCGACGAGGAGATGGCACGCCAGCTCCTCACCCTCGACGCGCGCGGGCGCGACATGGCGCGGGTCAACCGCGCGTTCATGCACCGGGCCACGCGCTGGCTCGCGGAGAACGGCGTACGGCAGTTCCTCGACATCGGCACCGGCATACCCACCGAGCCGAACCTGCACCAGGTCGCCCAGCGCACCGCCCCCGACGCGCGGATCGTGTACTGCGACAACGACCCGATCGTGCTGGCCCACGCGGAGGCGCTGCTGCGGTCGACGCCGGAGGGCGCGACGGAGTACATCCAGGCGGACGCCCGTGAGCCCGACCTGATCCTGGAGCGCGCCGGCAAGGTCCTCGACTTCTCGCAGCCCGTCGCGCTGTCCCTCCTGGCGCTGCTGCACTTCGTGGGCGACGAGGACGGCGCGCAGGCGCTGGTCGACCGGCTGATGGACCGCCTCGCGCCCGGCAGCTTCCTGGTGCTGTCCCACGTCACCGGAGACTTCGACCCGGTGGGCGCGGCCAAGGCGTCGGCGCTGTACTCGGCGAAGGGGCTCACCCTGCGGCCTCGCTCGCGTGCGGAGTTCGCCGAGTTCTTCGACGGCTTCGAGCTCGTCGAACCGGGCGTCTCACTGGCCGCCGACTGGCGGCCGGAGCTCGGCGAGGTCGTGCCGGTCGCGGGCGACGACCCGATCCCGGGGTACGCGGGAGTGGCCCGCAAGGTCTGACGGGTCCAGGGGGCGCAAGGCGTACGGGCCTCGGGTTCGTACGCCGCCCCCGCTCCGCCCGAGGGGTTGGGCCAGGTGCCGGCCGCTGATTGCCGCTGCATTGCCGCCGATCGCCGCCGAGGGGGACGGTTGCGGCGGGACGAGGTGCGGCACCGCCGTGCCGCTTTGGCCGGGGCGCGCCCCGTCAGCCGGGGTTCGAGGTGGCGACGAGGCCGTCGAGCACGGACGTGACCCGGTGCCATGTGTCCCAGTCGCGTTCCGCCGGCGGCAGCTGCCTGCCGTCCCCGGAGCCCCACTCCGCCGCCACCGCCACCGCGTCCCGCCCGCTCGCCGCTCCCGCGGCCAGCGCCGCCGCGCCTACGGCGACCAGCTCTCCCGCCGGGGGGATCAGCAGCGGGCGGCCGGAGAGGCGGCGTACCGTCTCCACCCACGTACGGCCCCGCGCACCGCCGCCCACGAGCCGCAGCGGGCGGGAGGCCACCTCCGGATCGGCGGGGTCGAGGCCGCACGCGCGCAGTACCTCGTCCAGGGCCCGCAGCACCGTGACGGCCGCGCCCTCGTAGGCCGCGCCCAGGAGCTGGCGCGCTGTGGTGTCGTGGCGCAGACCGGTCAGGAGGCCGGAGGCGGCGGGGAGGTCGGGAGTGCGTTCGCCGTCGAGGTACGGCAGGAGCACCGCCTCGCCGCCGGGCGCCGCGTCGTCGCGGTCGAGGCCCAGCAGGGCGGCCACCTTGTCGACGGCGAGCGTGCAGTTGAGGGTGCAGGCGAGCGGCAGATAGCCGCCGTCGGCGGCGGCGAAGCCCGCCAGTGCCGGTGAGTCCGGCCGGGTGCGGGTGGCCGCGAACACCGTGCCGGAGGTCCCCAGGCTGAGCACCGGGTGGTCCAGCAGACCGGCGCCGCCGAGACCGAGCCCGACGGCCGCGGCCATGTTGTCGCCCGTGCCCGCCGCGACGGCGATCCCGGCGGGCAGGCCGAGCAGCGCGGCCGCCGCGCCGGTGAGGGAACCGACGCGGGTGGCGCCGGTGGGGGCCACCGCGGGCAGCAGCCCGGCGTCCAGGCCGATCAGATCCAGCAGCGCCGGGTCGTACGCGCCGGTGGCGGTGGAGTACCAGCAGGTGCCCGAGGCGTCGCCCGGGTCGGTCGCGGCCACCCCGGCCAGCCGTTCGGTGAGGAAGTCGTGGGGGAGGCGCACGGCGGCGGCCGACTCGGCGGCGTGCGGCTCGTGCTCGCGCAGCCACCGCCACTTCGCGGCGGTCATGGACGCGACGGGGACCGACCCGGTGCGTGCCGTCCAGGCGGCCGGACCGCCGAGCGCTTCGGTGAGGGCGGCGGCCTGCGGGGCCGAACGGGTGTCGTTCCACAGCAGCGCGGGGCGCAGCGGGCGCCCGGCCCGGTCGAGGACGACCAGGCCGTGCTGCTGCCCGGCGACCGCGATGCCGGTGACGGCGGACGCCGCCACCCCCGACTCCTTCAGCCCGGCGGCCACGGCCCCGGCGAGCGCCCGCCACCACTCCTCGGGGTCGCTCTCGCGCGCCCCGGCCTCGCCGGTGACCCGGTGCGGCGCGCGGCCGACCGCGAGCAGCCGGCCGGTCGCGGCGTCGGTGAAGGCGGCCTTGGTGGACTGCGTGGAGCTGTCCACCCCGACGACGACCGTGCTCGGCGTCATGAGATCCCTCGTTTCCGCGGTGCGCTTCTTGTGGAACAGATTGGTGGTGCAGTATTAGTCATGTCAACAAACAAATGGAGGACGGTCATATGCCGGAGCGCTTCACTCCCACCCCCGACGACAAGTTCACCTTCGGCCTGTGGACCGTCGGCTGGCAGGGCGTCGACCCCTTCGGCACGGCGACCCGCCCGGCCCTCGACCCCGTCGAGACCGTCCGGCGCCTGGCGGAGCTGGGCGCCCACGGCGTCACCTTCCACGACGACGACCTGATCCCCTTCGGCTCCTCGGACGCCGAACGCGAGGCGTGTGTGAAGCGGTTCCGCCAGGCGCTGGACGCCACCGGCATGAAGGTGCCGATGGCCACCACGAACCTGTTCACCCACCCGGTCTTCAAGGACGGCGCGTTCACCGCCAACGACCGCGACGTCCGCCGCTTCGCGCTGCGCAAGACGATCCGCAACATCGACCTCGCCGTCGAACTCGGAGCCACCACCTACGTCGCCTGGGGCGGCCGCGAGGGGGCCGAGTCCGGGGCGGCGAAGGACGTGCGCGTCGCCCTCGACCGCATGAAGGAGGCGTTCGACCTGCTCGGCGCGTACGTCACCGAACAGGGTTACGACCTGCGCTTCGCGATCGAGCCGAAGCCCAACGAGCCGCGCGGCGACATCCTGCTCCCCACCATCGGCCACGCGCTGGCGTTCATCGAGCGCCTGGAACGCCCCGACCTGGTCGGCGTCAACCCCGAGACGGGCCACGAGCAGATGGCCGGCCTCAACTTCCCGCACGGCATCGCGCAGGCCCTGTGGGCGGGCAAGCTCTTCCACATCGACCTCAACGGCCAGACCGGCATCAAGTACGACCAGGACTTCCGCTTCGGCGCCGGCGACCTGCGGCAGGCGTTCTGGCTCGTGGACCTGCTGGAGACGGCGGGTTACGACGGCCCCCGGCACTTCGACTTCAAGCCGGTGCGCACCGACGGCACCGACGGCGTGTGGGCGTCCGCCGCCGGCTGCATGCGCAACTACCTGATCCTCAAGGAGCGCGCCGCCGCCTTCCGCGCCGACCCCGCGGTCCAGGCGGCCCTGCGCGCCTCCCGCCTCGACGACCTGGCCCGCCCGACCGCCGCCGACGGCCTGGCGGCGCTGCTCGCCGACCGGGGGGCGTACGAGGACTTCGACGTCACGGCGGCGGCCGAACGGAGCATGTCCTTCGAGGTGCTGGACCAGCTGGCGCTCGACCACCTGCTGGGCGTACGCGGGTAGGGCACGGGCGGCCGGTGGCGGGGCCCGCGTACGGTGGGCGCCGCGACGCGACCGCCGGCGGTCGTCTAGGCGTACGCCGCCGGGTCCGCCAGGACGTCGCGGACGACCAGGGCCGCCGCGCCGCGCGACGCGTCGCCCGTCAGTGACGAGGCGCGCAGCCGGCCGCTGTCGCCCGACCAGAGGCCCGACACCACCCTGCCGTCCAGCTCCCGGCCGGCCGGGGCCGCCAGCCACGGCATCAGCGTCCGGTAGATGCCGCCGAGCACCACGGCGTCCGGGTCGAAGAGGTTCACCGCGCCGGACAGGACGAGCCCCAGCATCGCGCCGGCCCGCCGGATCGCCTCGACCGCCCGGGCGTCGCCCGCGCGGGCCCGGGACTCCAGCTCCGCCACGCCCGGCAGCCCGGCGTTCTCGTCGATGCCCGCCGCCCGCAGCACCGCCCGCTGGCCGGCGTACTGCTCCAGGCA
This sequence comes from Streptomyces sp. NPDC054887, assembly GCF_053610585.1. NCBI lineage: Bacteria > Bacillati > Actinomycetota > Actinomycetes > Kitasatosporales > Streptomycetaceae > Streptomyces > Streptomyces sp. NPDC054887. The sequence continues at coordinate 38,078 of NZ_JBSGYQ010000005.1, forward strand.
GCCCCGCGAGCCGCAGCGGCACGCGGGGCCTGCGGGGTCGACCACCACGTGTCCGATCTCCCCGGCGAAGCCGTGGGCGCCGCGCAGCAGTTCGCCGCCCAGTACGAGGGCCCCGCCGACGCCGATCTCCCCGCTCAGGTAGAGGAACGTGCGCTCCCGCCCGAGTCCGCCGAACCACAGCTCGGCCAGGGCCGCAAGGTTCGCCTCGTTGTCCGAGCCGACCGGCAGTGCGGGGCGCCCGGGAAGCAGCTCGGCGAGGGCCCGCGCGAAGAGTTCCTCGGCCGCCACGCCGTTCCAGCCCAGGTTGGGCGCCTGGCGGACCGTACCGCCGGACACCAGGCCGGGCAGCGCCAGTTGTACGCCGACCGGGTCGAGGTCCGCCCCGGCCGCCGACTCCAGCGCCCGCGCCGCGATCGCGGCGGCGTGCGCCAGGACCTCGGCCGGGCGGGCGGCGCGGCCGTCGGTGTGCTCGGTGAGCCGTACCCGGTCGTCGCCGGACAGGTCGGTGACGCACGCCGACACATAGTCGATGCCGACCTCGACGCCCAGGCCCGCGACGCCCGTACGCGCCACCTTCAGGACGGTGCCGGGCCGCCCCGCCTGCCCGCTGAACGTCTTTCCCCACTCGGTGACGAACCCGCTGTCCAGCAGTTGTTCGACCAGCGAGGAGACGGCGGCCCGCGTCAGCCCCACCCGGGCCGCGATCCCGGCCCGGGTCGCCTCGCCCCCGTCGTGGACGGCGCGTAGCACCAGGCTCAGGTTGTGCCTGCGCACGGTGTCCTTGTCGGCCTTGGGCTCCAGGCGCGGGGGGTTGCTCCTCATGACACCGAGAGCCTAGGCGACCCGCTCCGGAAGCCGTCCGTCCGGTCGGGGCGCCGGTTACTCGCGAGGAATGAGGAGGGTGCTCCAAGGTGAGCGGCGCCGCAGATTGAGAGAGGGTCCAGTGGTACGAACCCCCGACTGACCTTCGATCCGAAGGCGCGGCCGGGAGGCCGTCGACGGGCCGGCCCGCGTGGGTCGGAGGCGTTGTCAGTGGTGGGAGGCAGGATGAAGGGCATGACGAACACACCTGCCGTTCTCGCACATTCCGCCGCGTACGCGGAGGCGGTCCAGACCGCGACCCGGGCCGCAGCCGCCTACTACGCCCAGGGCGACAGCGCGCTGGACGACGAGGCGTACGACCGGCTGGTGCGGATGATCGAGACGTACGAGCAGGCGCATCCCGACGAGGTGCTGCCGGACTCCCCGACGGGCAAGGTGGCGGGCGGCGCCGCGGTCGGGGACGTGCCGCACACCGTGCCGATGCTGTCGCTGGACAACGTGTTCTCGCCCGAGCAGTTCGTCACCTGGACGGCGTCGCTGGAGCGCAGACTCGGCCGCCCGGTGGAGCAGTGGAGCGTCGAGCCCAAGCTCGACGGCCTCGCCGTCGCCGCCCGCTACCGGTCCGGCAGACTCGTGCAGCTCATCACGCGCGGCGACGGCACGGCGGGCGAGGACGTGTCGCACGCCCTGGGCACCGTCGTGGGGTTGCCCGGCGAGCTGACCGAGCCGGCCACCTTCGAGGTGCGCGGCGAAGTCCTGATGACGACCGAGCAGTTCGAGAAGGCGAACGCGGTGCGCACGGAGCACGGCGGCGAGCCGTTCGCCAACCCGCGCAACGGCGCCGCCGGCACGCTGCGGGCCAAGGACCGCCCGTACACGGTGGAGATGACCTTCTTCGCGTACGGCGCCCTGCCGCTGCCCGGGTCCGGGGAGCTCGGGGACGGGCTGGGGGAGTGGCCGCACAGTGAGATCCTGCGGCGTGTGGCGGCGCTCGGCGTGCACACCGCGGCCGACACCGCCGTGCCGCCGCGCACGGCGGCCACGGCCGAGGAGGCGCAGGCCAGGATCGAGGAGATCGCCGCCCTGCGCCCCGAGCTGCCGTTCGGCATCGACGGGATCGTCGTCAAGGCGGACTCGGCGGCGGACCAGCGGGAGGCGGGCGCCGGTTCCCGGGCGCCGCGGTGGGCCATCGCGTACAAGCTGCCCGCCGTGGAGAAGGTCACCCGGCTGCTCTCGGTGGAGTGGAACGTCGGGCGTACGGGGATCATCGCGCCGCGCGCCGTGCTGGAACCGGTGGAGATCGACGGCTCGACGGTCACGTACGCCACCCTGCACAACCCCGCCGACATCACGCGGCGCGACCTGCGCCTCGGGGACCAGGTGATGGTCTACAAGGCGGGTGACATCATCCCGCGCATCGAGGCGCCGGTCGCGCATCTGCGCACCGGCGAGGAGCGGCCGATCGTCTTCCCGGAGACCTGCCCGCAGTGCGGCTCGGAGATCGACGCCAGCGAGCAGCGCTGGCGGTGTGTGCGCGGCCGCGACTGCCGGGTGGTGGCGTCCATCGCGTACGCCGTCGGACGCGACCAGCTCGACATCGAGGGGCTGGGTACGACACGTGTCGTGCAACTCGTCGACGCGGGGCTGGTCGGCGACTTCTCCGACCTGTTCTCCCTCACCCGCGAGCAGCTCCTGACACTGGAGCGGATGGGCGAGACCAGCGCGGACAACCTGCTGGCGGCTGTCGAGCGGGCCAGGACCCGGCCGCTTTCGCGCGTCCTCGCGGCGCTCGGCGTACGCGGAACCGGCCGGTCCATGTCCCGCCGCATCGCCCGGCACTTCGCCACGATGGACCACCTGCGTGCCGCCGACGCGGAAGCGGTGCAGCGCGTGGAGGGCATCGGGGTGGAGAAGGCCCCGGTGATCGTCGCCGAACTGGCCGAACTCGGCCCGCTGATCGCCAAGCTGGTCGCCGCCGGGGTGAACATGACGGAGCCGGGGGCGACGCCGCCGGCCGAGAACGAGACCGTGGACGGCACGGCGGCGGAGGAAGCCGCCGACTCCGCCGGTCCGCTCGCCGGGATGACGGTCGTCGTCACCGGCGCCATGACCGGACCCCTGGAGAAGCTGAGCCGCAACCAGATGAACGAGGTCATCGAGCGCGCGGGCGGCAAGGCTTCGTCCAGCGTCTCCAAGCGCACGGCGCTGGTGGTAGCGGGCGACAACGCGGGCTCGAAGCGGGCGAAGGCCGAGGACCTGGGCGTCCGCATCGCCACCCCCGACGAGTTCGCCGCGATGGTCGCGTCCGTACTGCCGCAGGACTGACGTACGGCCCGGCCGGGCGGGGGCCGCCGCCCCGCCCGGCCCCGCTCGCCGGCCGGACGGGGCCGTACCGTCCGGCACGTCCCGTCAGCGCCCGTTGCCTCCCGCCCCCGGCGGGAGCAGCGTCACGGTGAACGCCTTCGCCGGGCCGACGTTGCCCGCCGAGTCGATCGTGCGGTACTCGACCGTGTGCGAGCCGTACTCCGGTGTCGCGTCGTCCCACGGCACGACGCGCGGCGTGCCGAGCTTGCCGTAGACCAGGCCGTCGACGACCGTGCCGCCCGGGGTGAAGCGGAACGGGGCCTCCGCGTCCGTCGGCCAGCCGAAGTACGTGTACCAGCCGTCGCCGTCGACCCTGAACTGCGAGACGACGTACCCCTCCTTGTCGTCGCGGGCCGTCAGCCTCATCGTGAACGGCCCGTCGTAGACGTACTCCACCGGCCTGCCCGGCCGCCGCACCGTACGCAGCGGCTCGGACAGGGCGTACGCCGCCTTCGCCGGGGTGCCGTCGACCGTCCAGCGCAGCGTCCTGTCCGTACCCGCGATGCGCGCCGTCAGCGTGTGGGCGCCGCGCCCCAGCTCCAGCGGGCCGAGGTCGAGGTCACGGTCGTTGCCGGGGTTGCGCACCGGCCGCCCGTCCAGCGCCCACCGCACCCGCGGGATGCTCCCCGTGGGGTGACTGGTGTCGGCGTACACGACCGACTCGGCCCCCACGGGAGCAGCGGTCCCGGTGTGACCGGTGAACTCCGCCGCGGCGGACGCCGGCGGTGTCGTGACCGAGGGGTCCACCGTCCACGTGACGGTACGCGTCAGCGCGTCCGAGGCACGGATCCGCGGGTCCCGCACGAACGGGGTCGGGTCCGAAACCGTCGCCGTGAGGGTGTGGCGACGGCCCTCGCGCAGACCGAGGCGCCGCAGATCCAGACTGCGCCCGCCCGCCGTGCCGTCCACCCGGCGGCCGTCCAGCCGCCACACGGTGCCGAGTTCTCCGCCGACCGGATGCAGCGTGTCGACCCACAGCGTCCGGTCGTCGCCGACCGGCACGCCGTTCGGCGTGTGGTCCTGCACGAGGTTGACCTTGGCGGAGATCGCCTGCGTCATCACCTCCCGCTCCACCTGGTCGAAGGAGTAGCCGAGCGTCTTCATCAGCGAGTGCCTGCTCGGCCGCCACACCCCCTTCGTCCGGTACATGCCGCCTTCATGGCGTCCGATGACACCGCCGGAGTCGCTGCGCTCGCCCAGCCAGCGCCACCACTTCTGCCGCTCGGCGCGCATCTCCTCCTCGGTGCGGAGCGTGTGATGCGCGGAGTCGGGTTCACCGCCCTCGTACGTGCCGCCGGGGACGCCCCGCGCGTAGTAGTCGTACTCGTCCTGGAGCCGGCCCAGCGAGTGGCCTATCTCGTGCGGCGTGATGAGCGACGACAGGGCGTTTCCGCCGGACGCGGTGGCGAAGGCGCCTCCCGCGCCGCCGTACGTGGCGCTGTTGGCGAGGCCGACGATCTGCCGGTTGGAACTCTTCGACCCGGGGACCAGGTCGGCCAGAGCCGTGGCCGCCGCCGAGTCGATCGACAGCAGCCGCTGCACGCTGCCCGGGTCGCAGCCGCCCCAGAAGCCCATGTTCAGCGGGGTGTCGCGGCGCGGCGCGTCCAGGCCGGGGTCGCAGTCGACGCCGGACTCGGGGGACGGCACCTCCACCGCCCAGACGTTGATGTACGAGCGGTAGGAGGCGAACGGCTCCGTGCTCCACAGCACGTTGAGGTGCTTGTCCACGTCGGCGCGGAAGTCCGCCATGTCGTCCGCCGTGTAACCGTCGCCCAGGACGACGAGGTTGAACCGCCGGTCGGCCGGTCCGGTCCGCTGGACCGCCACGACCTCGGCGTTCGCGGTCACGGAGTGGGGAGCCGCGGGCCCGGCCTCCGTCGCCGCCGTGGCCGGCGGTGTGGTGCCGACGGCGCAGGCGACGAGGAGCGCCCCTGCCACCGCGAGAAGCGCGGGTCTGTTCCGGAACTTCATGGTGGTGCACCCTCCGTCTGCCGTACGTCTGGTGATCACGCGGTGGCGGGGAGCGTACGGGTGCGCTCAACGCGCGGTAAAGGGCCCGGTGTTGTGGGTGGCGCGAATGGTGAGGCGGGTGGGCGCGGTCGTCACCGGCTGCGGCAGGCGCGTGCCGGGGCCGCCGGGCGTGATCGAGCCGAGGACGCTCGCGCGGTGGGCGCCGGTGCAGGAAGGGATCGTGCCGGGCAGACCGTGGGCGGTCAGCCAGCCCAGAACGGCGAAGGCGTACGCCTCCTTCGCGGCGGACGGCAGCCCGAGTTCGTCCGAGGTCCGCAACTCGACGCCGTCCCGTCCGGCCCGCAGCTCCTCCCGCAGCCGGCGCATCAGCACGGGGTTGCGGGTGCCGCCGCCCGACGCGATCACCTCCGTCGCCCCGAAGGGCCGTACGGCGTCGGCGACGGTCCTCGCGGTGAGCCGGGTCAGAGTGGCGACGACGTCCTCGACCGGCAGCGGCCCGAAACCGTCCAGAGCGGCGCGCAGGTACGGCAGGTGGAACAGCTCCTTGCCCGTCGTCTTCGGCGCGGGCCGGCCGTAGTACGGCTCCGCCAGCAGCGTTCGCAGCAGGGGCGGATGGACGCGGCCCCGCGCGGCGAGCGCGCCGTCCACGTCCATGGAGTACGCCGCCGGGCCGCCGCCAGGGCCCTCGCGCCCCACCAACTCCCGCACCGCCGCGTCGATCAGCGCGTTGGCCGGCCCGGTGTCGAAGGCCAGCGGCCCACCACCCGCAACGCCGCCACCACCCGCACGGTCCGTATCACCGGCACCGCCTGCCCGGCCCGTACCACTAGCACCGCCCGCGCCGGCCGCACCACCCCCGCCCCCCGAGGCGATCGTGACGTTGGCGATTCCGCCCAGGTTCAGTGCCACCGGCACGCCCGGACGTCCCCGGAGCCACATCACGTCGACCACGTTCACCAGCGGCGCGCCCTGGCCGCCGGCGGCCACGTCCCGTGTGCGGAAGCCCGAGACGACGGGGCGGCCGGTCGCCTCGGCGATCCAGGCGGGCTCGCCGATCTGGAGTGTGCCGTGCACCCTGCCGTCCTCGGCCCAGTGGTAGACGGTCTGTCCGTGCGAGGCGATCAGCTCCGCCCGCCCGCCGCACAGCTCCCGGTCCGCCCGGACGGCGGCGGCGGCGAAAGCCTGCCCGATGCGGGTGTCGAGCCGGCACACGGTGGCCAGGTCCGTCCCGGCCGGCGGCAGCGCGCCGGCCAGTGCCTCCCGCAGACCGTCGTCGTACGCCGTGCTGATCAGACCGAGCGGCGTGAGCACCAGCGTGTCTCCGTCGAGGACGAGGTCGGCGGCCGCCGCGTCGATGGCGTCGTACGACGTGCCCGACATCAGCCCGATCACCCGCAGGCCGCTCACCGCAGCGCCCGCCGGTGGTCGTCGCCGCGCAGGGTCAGCAGTGCGGCGACGCTGACCGCGCAAGTGACGGCCGCGTAGTAGGCGGGGATGTCGGTGTCGCCGGTGCGCTCGACGACCTCGGTGATGATCAGCCCCGCGCAGCCGGAGAACACGGCGTTGGACAGCGCGTACGCCAGACCGAGTCCCGTGTAGCGGACCGTGGTCGGGAACATCTCGGCCAGCATCGCGGGTCCCGGCCCCGCCATCAGCCCCACGGCGGCGCCCGCTCCGAAGAGCGCGGCGCCTTTCGCGTACGCCGATACGCCCGGGTCCTGCACCAGGTTCAGCAGCGGCAGCGCGAGTACGGCGACCAGCAGCGCTCCGGTCAGCATCACCGTCCGCCGCCCGATCCGGTCGCTCGCCGCTCCCGCGGGCAGGATCGAAGCCGCGAAACCGAGGTTGGCCAGGACGGTGGCGACCAGCGCTTGCTGGAACGTCGCGTTCAGCGTGCTCTGGAGGTACGAGGGCAGGACCACCAGGAAGGTGTATCCGGCCGCCGACCACCCCATCAGCCGCCCGGCCCCCAGTGCCACCGCCCCGACCGTCTCGGCGGCGGGCGGCCGCCGGACGGGTGCGCCCGTCCCGGCGACCGCCGACGCGAAGGCGGGCGTCTCGTCCAGGCGCAGCCGCAGCCACAGCGCGACGAGCCCGAGCGGCAGCGTCAGCAGGAAGGGCACCCGCCAGCCCCACCCGTTCAGCTGCGACGCGGTGAGCACGGTCGCGAGGAGCGCCGCGGCGCCCGCGCCCGCGAGCAGGCCGAGCGCCACCGTGAACGACTGCCACGCCCCGTACCGGCCCCGCCGGCCCGGTGGCGCGAACTCGGTCATGACCGACACCGCGCCCCCGAACTCCCCGCCGGCGGAGAGCCCCTGGAGGACGCGCAGCAGTGTCAGGAGCCACGGCGCGGCCGCCCCGATGGAGGCGTACGTGGGCAGCGCGCCGATCAGCGTCGTGGCACCCGTCATGAGGCAGATGACCAGGATCAGGGTCGGCCGGCGGCCGATCCGGTCACCGAGCCGCCCGAACACCGCCGCCCCCACGGGCCGGAAGAAGAACGCGAGGGCGAAGGACGCGTACGTCCTGACGAGCGCCTCCGCGTCGCTGCCGCCCTCGGGGGTGAAGAAGTGCGCCGCGATGACGGTGGCGAAGTAGCCGTACACGCCGAACTCGTACCACTCGATGAAGTTGCCGACGGAGCCCGCCATCAGCGCCCGGCGGGAGCGGACCGGACGGGCCGGCACGGTGGGTGACGCGGGCGACACCGGGCCGGGGGCGGGTGTGGTCATGGGGCAAGGGTGCTGACCGGAAACCCGCACCACAAGCGCCGTGCACCCACCTGCCGTACGCCCCGCCCCCACGCCGTACGCCCCGCCCGCGAACCCATACCGGCCCACCCCCCCCAGCGGGGGTGGGCCGGCCAGTCCCACTCGCCTCTCGCGGGCCGGGCGGGACGGGGCGGGTGCTCAGGCGCCCGGCGGGACCCGCGACGGGCGGCCCGAGCCGCGCGTCAAGCCGTACCCGGCGATGGCGGCGGCCGCCCCGAGGACGCCCCCGCCCACCGTCCAGATCCAGCGCGAGGACCACCGGCCCGACGAGAACGTGTCGTCGGCCGCCTCGGCCACCGCCTCGTCCGACGCCCCCGGCACCAGCGGCGCGGACAGTGCGCCGTCCACCGCCGTCGCGCCGCCCGCGTCCTTCGCCGTCGCGACGACCTCCGCGCGCACCGGCAGGCCCAGGTCCTCCTGCGGCAGCTCGGAGACCGTCAGCCGTACGTAGTAGCGCCCCGGCAGCGGATCGTCGGACCACGGCTCCGCCCAGGCCCGCACCGTCCGCAGCGTGCACGACACGGTGACGGACGCGGCGTCGGCGGGCGCCGCCTTCGCCTGGCTGCCGTGGACGCACGGCTGGCGCCGGCGCAGGCCGTCGTACACGTCCAGCCGCCAGGTGGCCGCGCCGTGCCGGGCCGCCGCCTCCGGGAGTTCCACGGTGGCCCGCGCGGTGGCGGTGCGCCCCGCGTCGGCGTCGAAAACCCAGTAGAGGTAGTCACCGGTGGACGCCTCGGCCGTGGCCGGCTGGTCCTGACGGATCTTCGTCGCCGTACGGAAGGTGGTGCCCGCCTCGGTGGGCGCGGCCTGTTCCTGCCCGTCCCGGCCCGCGTCCGGTGACGGGGTCGAGTCGCCGAGGGCGGGAGCGGCGGCGCCGAGGAGCGCGGCGCCCGCCAGCACGGCGCCGGTCAGCAGACGTGTCGTCGTACCCATCAGTTCGTCCTCCAGACGGCGAAGCGCCAGCGCGAGATCCAGCCCCACAGCAGCCCGGCGAGCAGCCCCGCCAGCGTGAGCACGCCGAGCAGCCACCAGCCGTGCCCGAGACCGAACGACGCGACGTCCGACGCCTCGTCGGGACCGTCCACCACTTCGATGGCCAGCTCGACGGGCAGACCGGGCGTCGTCTTGACGGACGGGGGAGCGGAGAAGGAGTTGCTGACCTGGAGGCAGACGGTCTCGGCCGCCGGCTTCACCTCGTCGGCGACGTCGTCGTCCAGCGGGGCCTTCGGATAGCGCAGACCGGTCGAGATGACGTCCGTACGGCCGTCACCGGCTTCCGAGCCGCGCACGATCTCCCTGCCGCGCGTGGTCACCGCGCGCAGCAGTACGCCGTAGTCGCGGTCGACCGCGCGGTCGGCGCCGACGCTGACGGAGGCCCGCAGTTCCTGGCCGGGCAGTACGTCGACCCGGTACCAGCGGTGCTGGGAGAACTTCTCGCGGTCGGTGTAGACACCGGCCTTCAGCCGCGGCGCGTCCACGCACCGGTCCGCACCCTCCGTGGCGACCGGGCGGACGACGGGGTCGGCCGCGCGGTCCACCAACTGCTTGACCCGCCCCGAGAGTTCGTCGGTGTGCTGCACGGCGGTGTACGTGCCGCCGGTGGCCTCCGCGATGCAGGTGAGCTGCTGCCTAATCTTCGCGTTCGGTACCAGTCCGAGCGTGTCGACGACCAGGTGCGTGCCCTTGGCCGCGATCTCGCGTGCGACCTCGCACGGATCGAGCGGACCGCAGGTGTCCTCGCCGTCGGTGATGAGCACGATCCTGCGGGTGCCCTCGCCGCCTTCGAGATCGTCGGCCGCGCCGAGCAGGGCCGGGCCGATCGGCGTCCAGCCCGTCGGAGCCAGCGTGGCGACGGCGGTCTTGGCCTCGATCCGGTCCAGGGGGCCCACCGGGTAGAGCTGCCTGGTGTCCTTGCAGCCGGTCTTGCGGTTGTCGCCGGGGTAGTCGGCGCCCAAGGTGCGTATGCCGAGCAGCACTTCCTCCGGCACGGCGTCCAGTACGTCGTTGAACGCCTGCTTGGCGGCGGCCATCCTGGACTTGCCGTCGATGTCCTTGGCCCGCATGGAGCCGCTGACGTCGAGGACCAGCTCGACCTTGGGGGCCTGGCGCGCGTCCGGTTCGCCGGCCGCGGCGGCGGCTGCGGCGGGGCCGGCCGGGAGGAGCCCGGCGGCCAGGACGACGAGCAGGCCGAACGCCCTTGCCGCCGACCGTTTTCTTGTGATCATCGCCGGATCCTATTGAAGATCGCCTCCGGCGCCCAAACACGGGCCCGCATCGCCCGCGCGCTCGCCGTACGCCGCAGTGGTGCTGAACGCCGCACGCCGGAGCACGATTTCGGCGCCCCGCGGGAGGAACGCACCCGGCGCTTCCTGCGTCGGATTGTCGAAGCCGGACGCCTGTGACGGGTTCCGGTGATAAACCGGAGCAGTGCGGGGGCGACGACTTCTCAGTTTCCAGGACGCGGTGGCGATTCTCGGCGGCGACAGCGCTGCCCTGACGGCGGCCGACCAGGCGCTCGGCGGCGCGCTGTCGCTGGCGACGGGCGGTACGAGCGACGCGGTGCTCAACCTCTTCGCGGCGCGGGGAGGGGTGCTGGCTCTCGGCCGTGATCTCACGTCCGGACTCCGGGAGCGGCTGGGCACCTCCGAGCGGGCCGAGCGCACGGAACGGATCGCGGCGGCGCACACGGTGCTGGTGGTGACGGCGTACTTCGAGGCCCTCGGAGAGGTGGAACTGCCCTTCGACCTGGCCGAGGCGCGGCTCACGCGGCGCGATCAGATGGCGCTGGCCGGCGGTTCGGACGCGGCGCACGGCTTCGTCCGCCGTCTGGTCGCGACCGGTGCGCCGCAACCGGCCCCGCACGTGCCGTACGAGCAGACCCTCGTCGAGCTCCGCTCCTGGTACCTGGAGCTCTCGGTCCGGCTGAAGACCTTCCTCCAGGGGCTGGCGGTGTGGGACGCGCTGGACGCCACGCAGCGCGGCGCGGCCGAGAGCGCGCTGGGCACCGGGCTGTGCGAGACGGCGATCGGGCGCTTCCAGGACCTCTACACCCAACTCGCGCTCGAAGTGCCGGAGTTCGGCTTCTGGTCCGGTCAGATCGAGCACCAGGCCACCCGTGCGGGCCTGCGCCAGGCCCTCGCCGGCATCGAGACCGCCCTGGCGGGGCTGACCGTCGTACGCCCGCTCGCCCACGCCGCCGCCGCCCTCGCCACGGGCTACCGGGCGGCCCTGCCCCGCCCGATCCTGGCCGAGGGCGACGCCCCGACGGGCGTGTGCCTGCCCACCCTCGGGGAGGGGTACGTCGACCCCGACTTCCGCGTCCGGGCCGTGACCGAGGGCCCCCACGGGCCCGCCGAGGAGGAGTGGTGGGAGACCGCGCCCGTACGCTCCGACCTCACCGAGTACCTCGCGGGAGCCCTCACCTCGGTCGCCACCACCACAGCGCCCCTGGTCGTCCTCGGCCAGCCCGGCGCGGGGAAGTCCGTACTGACCAAGATCCTCGCGGCCCGGCTGCCCGAGGCCGGCTTCCTGCCCGTACGGGTCATCCTGCGCGAAGTGCCGGCCGGCGCCGAAGTCCAGGACCAGATCGAACACGCCGTCCGCGCCACGACCGGCGAGCGGGCGTCCTGGCCGGACCTGGTCCGGGCGGCGGAAGGGGCCGTCCCCGTACTCCTCTTCGACGGCTTCGACGAGCTGCTCCAGGCCACCGGCGTCAGCCAGTCCGACTACCTGGTGCGGGTGGCCCGTTTCCAGCAGCGCGAGGCGGACCAGGGGCGCCCCGTCCTCGCACTGGTCACGAGCAGGACCGCCGTCGCCGACAGGGCGCACTACCCGGAAGGTGCGGTGGCGCTGCGCCTCGAACCCTTCCGGGTGCAGCAGGTCGAGCGCTGGCTGGGGATGTGGAACCGCCTCAACGAGCCGTATCTCGCCGCGAACGGCCTGCGGCCCCTCCCCGCCGCCGTCGCGGCCCGCCACCAGGCCCTCGCCTCCCAGCCGCTGCTCCTGCTGATGCTCGCCCTGTACGACGCGACGGGCAACGCGCTGCAGTGCGGAGCCGAGAACGACGAACCGCTGGGAGAGGCCGAGCTGTACGAGGAACTGCTGGCGTCCTTCGCGGTCCGGGAGGTCGGCAAGTCCGCCGCGGCGCTGCCGGGGCGGCACCTGGCCAACCGCGTGGAGCAGGAGCTCCAGCGACTCTCCCTGATCTCCTTCGGCATGCTCAACCGGCACCGGCAGTGGATCAGCGCGGCGGAACTGGAACAGGACCTGACCGCGCTGCTCGGCCGCCCCGAGCCGACACGGAACGACGGCTTCCGCGCGCCGCTCGACCAGGCGGAGATCGCGCTCGGCCGGTTCTTCTTCGTCCAGAAGGCCCAGGCGCTGCGCGACGACCAGCGGCTGGCGACGTACGAGTTCCTGCACGCCTCCTTCGGCGAGTACCTGGCCGCCCGTCTCGCCGTACAGCTTCTCGTCGGCCTGCTCGACCAGCGCCCGGCGCTGTCCCTCGGCCGCGCGGGAGTCGACGACGACCTGCTGTACGTCCTGCTGTCCTACGCACCGCTCTCGTCGCGCCAGATGCTCCGTTTCGTCGGTGCCCGGATCCGCCGCCTCGCCCCGCGGGACCGTGAGCGGCTCGGTGAACTCCTCGTCACCGTGATGGCGGATCACCGCAACCGCACCGAGCACCGGTTCGCCGAGTACCGGCCCAGTGTGCGTGCGACCTCCTCGCGGCACGGCGTCTACGGCGCGAACCTGATGATGCTGACCGTGCTGGTCAGGGACGGGGTCAGGGCGAGCGAGGTGTTCCCCGGCGACGCCAACCCGGCGGGCACCTGGCACCGGTACGTGCTGCTGTGGCGGTCGGCCCTGACCGAACCGGAGTGGACGGACTTCGCGATCGCTCTCGACCTCCATCACATCTGGAACGACGGCGAGCGGGACCTGGACATCTTTCCGGCGGAAGGCATCCTCGCCGCGGAACCGGTCGACGCCTACTGGCTCTACGGCCGTCCGCCGGGTCACGGCGACCGCAACAGCAGGGTCTGCTGGTCCCGCCCCTACCCGGAACAGATCCGGCACAAGATGGTGGTGTCCGGCGGCACCAATGACGCGCTCGTGCTGCACGCCGTGGACCCTGTCTTCCGCCGGCTGGGTTCCGCCGTCACCACCTTCGTCGGCACGCCGGACGGCACGGCCACGTCGGTCGCCCACAGCCTGACGGACCTGTGGCTGGCCGGCCGCCTCGGCGTACCGGACGGTGAACTGGCGGCTTTGTACGAGCGCTGCGGCACGTTTCTCCATCAACACTCCGGCCTCGACAGTTCCACCCGGCGCTGCGCGACCTGGATCGTCCTGGGACAGCTGGCCGACGACGCGGCCCGGCTTCCGGCTTCCGTGGTGTCGGGCGTGCTGGGCGGGCTGTATCCCGTGGAGCTCGAACCGCACGCGCTGGAAGCGCTGGCTCGATCGGCCATGCGGGCGCTGGAGGCGGGCGCGACGGGGGAGGACCGCACCGCGCTCCGGAGCTACTGGGAGGCGGCCGTGGACTCGCTCCTGGGAGCGGACGCCTTCGACCGCGTGCTGGCCCTGTGGGCGGAGACCGGTGAAGCGCAGTGGGCGAGCGGGTGGTTCGCCGAGGCCGCCCGTCAGGTGCTGGACCGGATGACCGACGACCGGACGCGCGACGTCCCGCCCCAGACGCTGGCCCGGGTGCGCGGTCTGGCCGCCGCGTACCCCGCCCCGTCCGGTGCGTCCTGACCCTCACCCCACGTCCAGCGCGTTCCGCAGGCCCAGGCGGTAGCGGGTCCGGTCGTGCCGCTTCAGGGACTCGATCTCGGGCGGCCGGAAGAGGGGGGTGACCGTGCAGCGCGGGGACGGCGAACCGGCGCGGTCCAGCAGCGCGTTGACCGCCGCGCGGGCCGAGGCGTTCGCGCCCTCCATCGTGGCCAGGTCGATGTCCACGGACACGTAGTCGCCCGCCAGGAAGAAGTTGGGGATCCTGGTGGCCGCCGACGGGCGGTTGTGCAGGGTGCCCACGGGATGGATCAGCAGCTCGTCCTCGTTCGTCGGATGCGGCGTGCCGAGGCCGTCCACGCCGGGGTCGAGGAACCACGAATGCAGGGCGCTGTCGCGCAGCACCGTCCTTCCGGTGTCGTTGAGCGCGGCCTTGAGCTGCGCCCAGACCTCCCGCGCGACCTCCTCGCGGGTGCACTGCTTCGCCGTCTTCCCGTACAGGACCCCGGCCTTGTCCCATTCGGAGATGTCGACCGACAGGCAGTCCGCGGCCGTCCCGTCGCCGTAGTCGGCGGCGAAGTCCCGGTCCGGCCAGTGCTGGGCCTGCGCGATGGCCGTCAGGGACCAGGGCGAGTCGATGCAGTTGAGGTGGCCGTGCAGGATCGGCGTACGCTCCCGCAGGTAGAACTGGATGCCCGTCATCCAGTCCGTCCGGAGCCGGTCGCACCGGGCCAGCTGAGGATCGGCGGCGCGCATCGCGGCGTTCCAGGTGGGGCGCGCGTGTTCCACCGGCAGGGCGCAGACGTAGTGTCCGGCGGTCACGGTCCGGCGTACGCCCTGCGGGTCCTCGATCACCGCCGCGGAGACGCGGCCGTCGGCGTACTTCATCTCCCGTACGGTCCAGCCGATCCGGAAGTCGACGCCGAGCCCGCGCAGGTGGTCCTCCCAGGGGTCGATCCACGCCTCGTTGGTGGGGGCGTTGAGGATGCGGTCCGGGGGGCCGTCGGCGCCCCGGCCCAGCGCGTTCAGCACGAACGCCTCGCCCAGCGTGCCGACCGTGCGGGTGCTGGCCTCCTCCGCCTTCGTCGCGACGATGTTGCGGGTGACGCCGATGGCGAGGATGCGCCGGTAGTCCTCGGACATGCGGGCGGCCCGGGTGAACTCCCACCAGGGCGTGCGCTCCCAGGTGTCGTCGCGCCGCTCGTCGCAGCTGGTCAGGAAGACGAGCGCGCGGTTGACGAAGTAGGCGGCCTCGTGCGCCGGGAGGTTCGCGGCCGTTTCGACGAGGCCGGCCAGCGCGCGGCGCAGGTCGTCGAGGGTGAGCCGGGCCGGCTGGTGACCGGGCCACGGAATCGGCATCCGCAGGTCCTCGCGGCCGGTGCGCGCGAACATCATCTCGCGCGGGGCGACGAGGTTGTCGTGCACGCCGTTGGCGTTCCCGGGGAACGGGATGCGGCGCATGGTGTCCGGCAGGTTGTGGTAGATGCCGGGGATGAAGCGGAAGCCGTGCTCGGCGGGCAGCGGCCTGCGTCCGCCCTTCGCGCTGCCGGGTACGTTCATGCTGCGGGCCTTGCCGCCGAGCGCCCGCCTCTCGTACACGGTGACGGCGAACCCGCGCTCGGCGAGTTCGTGGGCGGCCGTGAGCCCCGCCACCCCGCCGCCCAGCACGGCGACGGACTCCTGAGCCGTACGCCCCGGAACGGCCCCCGGCCCGGCGGGCGCGGCCGTCGCGGGGGCCGCTCCCAGGCCCGTCGCCCCGCCCGCCGCCACGGCCGCGGCCCCTGCCACGAAGGTGCGTCTGGAACTCTCCACGCTGCGCCCCCTGTCGCTTACCGGCGGTAACCACCGCATCAGGCCCAGGAGAATACGGGCGGCCCCCAGGACCCGGAAGGCGCGTGCGGGCCCCGCTCGCACATTGGCGCGAAAGGGCCCCACCCGCCGCGGGCACAATGGGGACATGTCCCGAAGCAGTTCACGCGGCACGAGCCGCCGCCCCCAGGCCCGTTCCGCGACCGCCGCCCTCTCCGCCGCGTCGCCCTGCCCCTGCGGGCCGGCCGCCACGTACGGCGCCTGCTGCGGACGCTTCCACTCCGGAGCGGCCGCCGCGCCGACGGCCGAGGCGCTCATGCGCTCCCGCTACAGCGCGTTCGCCGTCCGGGACGCCGCGTACCTGTCGCGCACCTGGCACCCGGCGACCAGGCCGCGGACGCTCGACCTCGACCCCGCCATGCGCTGGCAGGGCCTGGAGATCCTGGCCACCACGGACGGCAGCGCCTTCCACACCACCGCGACGGTCACCTTCCGCGCCCACTACACGCACGGGGGAGAGGCCGGATCCCTGCACGAGCAGAGCCGCTTCGAGCGCCACGAGGGTGCCTGGGTGTACGTGGACGCGGTCTTCACGCGCTAGCCTCCAGCCCCTTTCCTGCCGGTTCGTCCGTGTTTTGGGCGGCAGTGCGGGGGTACTGCGGACGCGAGGGCGGATCAGCATCACACCGCACCGGCCGCCGCACACCCGTCGCACCACCGGGAGGCACGAGATGGACGGCATATCCGCCCTGGAGCTCGACGGGCTCTGGGAGGACTTCCACCGTGTGGTGAACATGACGTCGCAGGAGCTCGGCGCCTGGCTGCGGACCACCGGTGCGGACGAGGACAGCGAGCCCCTGCCCGAGCGCGCCGGTAGCGACACCGGGCGCCGGGTGCTGGCCATCCTGGGCAAGCGGCGCACGGACCTCACCGACGAGGACGTCTCGGTGATGCGGAAGGTCGTCGAGACGGTGGGCGCACAGCGGCGCACCGATCTGGAGCCCGTGGCCGGCGACACCGTCTGGCGGCACCGGCTGATGACGCTGGGGCACGACCCCCTCAAGCCGGCGTGAGCTCCGCGCACGAGCGCACGGTCCGCGCCCTGCTCGACGCGCACGGGCGTACGTACGCCGCCGAGGCCGGGATCAGGCTGCGCGACACACCGCAACCCCTCTACCGCCTCCTGGTCCTCGCCTGCCTCCTCAGCGCCCGCATCCGGGCGTCGATCGCCGTGGCCGCCGCCCGCGCGCTGCACGACGCGGGGATGCGCGACGCCCGCCGCATGGAGAGTGCCACCTGGCAGCAGCGTGTCGACGCCCTGGGGCGGGGCGGATACCGCCGTTACGACGAGCGGACGGCCACACAGCTGGGGGACGCCGCCCGGCTGGTCCTCGACAGGTACGGCGGCGACCTGCGCCGCATGCGCGCGGCCGCCGACGGCGATCCGGACACGCTGAGGCGCCTGCTGGGCGAGGTGCCCGGGCTCGGTCCCGCCGGTACGGACATCTTCCTGCGCGAGGTGCAGGCCGTCTGGCCGGAGCCGGCCCCGTACCTGGACCGGAAGGCGCTCCAGGGCGCGGAGCGGCTCGGCCTGCCCACGGAGCCGGACGAGTTGGCGGCCCTGGTCGGTGAAGGGGAGACGGCCGTACTGGCGGCGGCGCTCGTACGGGCCGCACTCGACCGGCACATCGCGGACGAACTCAGGACCGGGGACTGACCGGGGCCCCACCCGTCGGCCTTGCGCCGCCGCGCACGGGTCGCCGGTACGGGTGCGCCGCCGGGGCACGGCCGGCGGCACGCGGACCGACGCGGGGACGGGCAACGGGGGCGGCCACCGGCACGGATACCCTGGGCGCCGTTGATATGCCTGGGCACCATGAGGAGAACCAGCGTGGCCGAGTCCGTCATACCGCCGCCCGACCCACTCGCCCCCAGAGGTACGCCTCTTGGGGCGTCGCGACGCGGGGTCCTCCGGTGGTTCGCGGCTTTCGTCGCGTTCGTCGCCCTCGTGCACTCCAGCATGCTGCTGCTCTACGTCGCCACGGACTTCCCGCTGTCCAGGACCTACGCGAAGCAGGTCAACGGGTGGATGCGGCCGCTCTTCCCGCAGGACTGGAGCATCTTCGCGCCCGAGCCCTCCAAGTACAACCAGCACCTCGAAGTGCGCGCGAACGTCGACGGCGGGTTCGGCCCCTGGATCGACCTCACCGCGCACGACAACGCGGCGTACCGGGGCGAGCTGCTCCCCAGCATCGAGGACCAGCTCGTACTGCGCCGGGCCGTGTCTCAGTACCGGACCAGCGCCGCGCGGGGCAACGACCGCAAGGCGACCGGCCGCTCCGCGCGCTATCTGCTCAACGTCGTCCTCGTACGGCTCGACGACATGGGCGAGAAGCGGGGGCAGGCCGTGCAACTGCGCCTGAAGAGCACGCGCATACCGGCGCCCGGCTCCGGGCCCGACGCCCCCGTCACGCGTCCGCAGTATCAGACCCTCGGGTACTGGAAGGTCCGCCCATGACCGTACGCGCAGCACTCGTCCTGGGGCGCGACCGTGCCGCCGGGCTCGGCCGGCAAGTCGTGGGCGCCGCCCGCGATCTGACCCTCAAGCCGCTCGCGCCCTACAGCGCGGCCGCGATCCGCATCGGCCTCGGCGGCCTCTACCTGATCCACCTGCTCCGCGAGTCGGTACGGGCCGACCGCCTGTGGGGGCCGGGTTCCCCGTTCACGGCCGACCTCTTCGAGCAGACGCTCCGGGCCCGGGGCTGGGACGGCGCGTTCTCCTGGTGGTACTCGCTCCTCGTCACCGACAGCGCGCTCGTCTTCTGGGCCTGGTACGGACTGGCCGTCGTGCTCAGCGCCCTGCTGATGCTCGGCTGGCGCACCCGCCTGGTGACCGTGCTCTTCTGGTTCCTCGTGGTGGCCTTCTACATCCGGGGGTCCATGGCCAACAGCGGCTGGGCGCTACTGAGTCTGCTCTTCGCCAACTACCTGCTCTTCGTCGCGTCGGGCCGCCACTGGTCGCTCGACGCCCGCCGCCGTGCCCGCAGGGCGGAGCGGGGCGGGAAGGCCGCCGGGTCGCGGTTCGTGTTCTGGGGCGAGGAGACGGAGGAGCTGCGCCGCCGCGTGGTCACCGTCCTGCACAACGGCGGCATGGCGATGATCGCGCTCCAGGTCGTGGTGATCTACGGTTCCGCGGCGATGTACAAGATCCAGGGCGAGTCGTGGCGCAACGGCACGGCGCTCTACTACTCGATGATGTACGACGACTTCTCGACGTTCCCCGAGCTGTCGGCCTGGATCGCGAGCCACGGCACCTTCGCGGCGTTCATGGCGTACCTCACCGTGTTCTCGCAGATGCTGTTCCCGGCGCTGGTGTTCAACCGGCGCCTGAAGTACTGCATCCTCGTCGTCATGCTGACCACGCACATCGGCATCGGTCTGCTGATGGCGCTGCCGATGTTCTCGGCCATCACGATCGTCGGGGACCTGGTGTTCCTGCCGACCACCTTCTGGCTCGCCGCGTCACGGCTCGTGCGAACGGTACGGGCGGCGCCGGAGGAGGAACCGGCGGCGACGATCGCGCCGCCCCGGGAAGGGGACGGCGGAGGGCACGGCAAAGTGGCCGAGGGCGCCGAACCGGCCGAGGGCGCCGAGGTCCGTTCGACGGCGTGACGCCGCGCACCTGGCTCAGCGGCGGCCGGCCGGAAGGCCGGAACCCTGGGCCAGGTCCTCGGCGAGCAGCCGTTTGGCGATCGCGTCGAAGGCCGCCGCCAGCTGCTCGTTGCCCGGCCGCCCGCCGTCCATCTCCAGCCGGTCGCCGAGCCACCGCGCCCACGCCGCGCTGATGACCTCCGCCTCGCGCGCGCCCGCCGGGGTGTGCGACAGCAGGGTGCCGTCGCGCGTGAGGTAGCCCTCGTCCACCATCCGGTCGAAGACCGGCAGCAGGACTTCCGGCGGGATGTTGCGGCGGGCGGCGATCAGGCCCAGGCCGGCGTGTCCGACGATGCGGGTCAGCAGGGCGACCTGCATCACCGCCCACGCGCCCGCGATGTCCAGCCGGGTGTCGGAGCCGCTGACGATCCACCGGGCCGTGTCCGGGCCCTTGGCGCGGAGGATCTGCGCCACGGACAGCTCCAGCAGCTTGGCCGAGTCGCCCGACATCGGGGACGCGAACCCCTCGCCCATGTCGGTCGACCCGGCGCGGGCGGCGTCCCGCAGCTTGACCTGCTTGAGGAACAGCGACACCACGAAGCCGACGAGGGCGACCGGGACCGTCCACAGGAACACCGTGTGCAGCGAGTCGGCGTACGCCTGGACGATCGGCTCCGCCTGCGCGGCCGGCAGCGCGTGCACGCCCTCCGGGCTCTGGGCCGCGCCCGTCAGAGCCTCGGGGTCGGCACCGCTCGCCCGGGCGGCCTCGGTGACGCCCGCGGTCAGGTTGGGGCGCAGGGAGTTCGCGTAGATGGTCCCGAAGACCGCCGTGCCGAACGACATGCCGAGCGTACGGAAGAAGGTGACGCCGGAGGTGGCCGTGCCGAGGTCGGCGTACTCCACGGTGTTCTGCACGGCGATGGTCAGCACCTGCATGCACAGGCCGATGCCGATGCCGAGCACGAACATGTGCAGCGACTCCAGCCAGGCGCTGGTGCCGGTGTCCATCGTGGACAGCAGGAACAGGCCGATGCCCATGACCAGCGAGCCGGCGATAGGGAAGACCCGGTACCTGCCCGTCTTGCTGACGACGTTGCCGCTGAACACCGAGGCGATGAGCAGGCCGACGATCATGGGGAGCGTACGGACGCCCGAGACCGTCGCAGAGTCCCCGTCGACGTACTGGAGGTACGTGGGCAGGAAGATCATCGCGCCGAGCATCGCGAAGCCGACGACGAAGCTGAGGATCGAGCAGACGGTGAACACCGGGTTCGAGAACAGCCGCATGGGCAGCATGGGCTCCACGGCCCGCGTCTCGGCGTAGCAGAACAGCGCCAGCGCGATCAGGCCGCCCGCGAAGAGGCCGATGATGACGCCCGAATCCCAGGCGTACTCGTTGCCGCCCCAACTCGTCGCCAGGATCAGCGCGCTCGCGCCGGCCGCGACGAGCGCGATGCCGAGGTAGTCGATGACGGGGCGGGTCGCGGAGCGCACGGACGGGATGGTGCGGGCGGCGGCGATCACGACCACGATCGCGATCGGCACGTTGACGTAGAACGCCCAGCGCCAGGTGAGGTGGTCGGTGAAGAGGCCGCCGAGGAGCGGACCGACGACGGTCGCGACGCCGAACACCGCTCCGATCGCGCCCTGGTACTTGCCGCGTTCGCGCAGCGGGATGACGTCGGCGATCAGCGCCATCGAGGTGACCATGAGGCCGCCGGCCCCGATGCCCTGGAGCGCGCGCCAGGCGATCAGCAGCGTCATGTTCGCGGAGAGGCCGCACAGGAACGAACCGGTGATGAAGACGACCGCCGAGACCTGGAAGACGACCTTGCGCCCGAAGAGGTCGCCGAACTTGCCGACGAGGACGGTGGCGACGGTCTCGGCCAGCAGGTAGGCGGTGACGACCCACGACATGTGCTCGGCGCCGCCGAGTTCCGCGACGATGGTGGGCAGCGCGGTGCCGACGATCGTCTGGTCGAGGGCCGCCAGCAGCATGCCGAGCATGATCGTTCCGAAGACGATGTTGCGCTGCCGGCGGTCGAGCACGGGCGGCGCGGAGGCCGCCGCCCGGGATGCCGGGGCCGTGTCCGGACTGGTCTCGCGGGTGGGGGTCACCCTTGCACCCTCACACCGGCGGTGGCGGGGCGCACGCGCTGTCGGCCGTACGCCGTAGGGCCCGCCCCCGGGCGGCCCACCGGGAACGGTCCGGCCGGCGGCCGGGGTCGCGCGGCCCCCGGGTGGGCAGACTGCACCGAGGGGAACACCGGGCTGAGGGGGACGGCATGGCGGACTTCGCGGTGATCGGCGGCGGCATCGCCGGACTGGCGGCGGCGCTCTTCGCCGCCAGACGCGGAAACCGCGTGACCGTCTTCGAGCGGGACACCCGCGCGCCCGGCGGCGCCTGTCTGGACGACGACTTCTTCGGCTGGCGGCGGCCCGGCGTGCCCCAGGCCGCCCAGCCGCACCTGATGCTCGGCGCCGCCCGCTCCGTGCTCCGCCAGGAGGCCCCCGACGTCTACGAGGCGATCATGCGGCTCGGGGCCCGCGAACGGCACGAGCTGGACTGGTTCGAGGAACGGCCGCCCGCCCGCCCCGGCGACGAGGACCTGGTCACCGTCCAGGCGCGGCGCATCGTCGTCGAGACGGCGCTCACCGACGCGCTGCGCGCCGAGCCGCGCGCCGCACTGCGCTACGGCGAGCCCGTCACCGGCCTGCTCGTCGACCCGTCGTCGGCCCCGCCGCGCGTCCGCGGCGTACGGACCCGGCACGGCGCGTACGAGGCCGAACTGGTGATCGACGCCGGTGGCCGCCGGTGCGCCTCGGGGGAGTGGCTGACCGGGGCCGGCTGCCGGCCCCCGGCCGTGGAGCGCCACCGTACCGGCATCGCGTACTTCTCCCGCTGGTACCGGCTGCCCGACGGGGGCGCCGACGGTCCCGTCCGGCCCTGGACCGTGGCCGGCGGACGGTTCGCCGGGTGCGCCGTCTTCCCCGCCGACAACGGCCTGTTCGCCGTCACGGTCTTCGTCCACACCGAGGATCCGACGCGCGGCGCGCTCCGCGACCCGGCCGTGTTCGAAGCGGCGGCCCGCGCCTTCCCGCCGGGCGAGGCGTGGCTGGAACTGGGGGCCCGCCCGCTCTCCCCGGTGCTCGCGACCGCCGGTCTCGACAACCGCTGGAGCGCCCTCGTCGACGACCGGGGACCCGTCGCCGCCGGCATGGTGGGCGTCGGCGACGCCGTCACCCACACCAACCCGACCCTCGGCCAGGGCATGGCGCTCGCGCTGTGGACGGCCCGCCGGGTCGCCCGGGAGACGGACTCCGCCGCCTGCCGCGGACAGGGCCCGCGCCCCGTCCCCGGTTCCCCTGACTTCGTCGCCGAGCACTACGCCTGGGCGCTGCGCACCCTCAGGCCCTGGTTCGACTACCAGGTCGTCACCGACCGCGCGGTGGGGGAGCGGTTCGCCGTACGGCAGTTCCGGCCCGGGCACGCGCGGGAGATGGCGGCGCTCTTCGAGTGCGCCCAGGAGGACCCGGAGGTGATGCGGGCCCGCGCCCGCGTCCGGCACCTCCTCGCGCCGCCCGCCGACGCGTACGGAGCCCCCGAGGTCAGGGCCCGGGTCGACGCGTGGCTCGCCGCGCGCCCCGGCTACATACCCCGCCGGCTGGGCCCCGACCGCCGGGAGTGGGACAAGATCACCGCACCGTGACGCCGGCGCCGCCTCAGCGCGCCCGCAGGACGTCCGCGAGGTCGTAGCTCACCGGCTCCTCCAACTGGGCGTACGTGCAGCTCTCCGGCGTACGGTCCTCGCGCCAGCGGCGGAACCTGGCCGTGTGCCGGAAGCGGTCGCCCTCCATGTGGTCGTACGCGACCTCGCACACCGCCTCCGGGCGCAGCGGCACCCACGACAGGTCCTTCTTGCCGGACCAGCGGCTCGGCGCACCCGGCATCCGGGCGCTCTCGTGGGCGGCGTCGTCCGCCCACGCCGCCCACGGATGGCCCTCGGGGGACTCCATCCGCAGCGGACCCAACTCGTCGATCAGCTCCTGGCGGCGGCGCATCGGGAACGCCGCGCACACCCCGACGTGCTGGAGCGCGCCCGCGTCGTCGTACAGCCCGAGCAGCAGCGAGCCGACGACGGCCCCCGTCTTGTGGAACCGGTAGCCGGCCACGACGCAGTCCGCCGTCCGCTCGTGCTTGATCTTGTACATCAGGCGGGTGTCCGGGCGGTACGGCATGGACTCCGGCTTGGCCAGCACCCCGTCGAGGCCCGCTCCCTCGAAGTGCTCGAACCACTCCTTCGCCACTTCGATGTCGTTCGTCGCGGGCGCCAGGTACACGGGCGGCGGCGCCCCCGCCAGCGCCCCGGCCAGCGCGCTGCGCCGGTACACGAAGGGGGCGTCGAGCAGGGCCTCGTCGTCCAGCGCCAGCAGGTCGAACGCGACGAAACTCGCGGGCGTCCGCTCGGCGAGCGTCCGCACCCGGGACTGCGCCGGATGGATGCGCTCGCTCAGCCGGTCGAAGTCGAGCCGGCCGTTCTGGACGACGACGATCTCACCGTCCACGACGCAGCGGGCGGGCAGCGCGGCCCGCAGCGACTCCACCAGCTCCGGGAAGTAGCGGGTCAGGGACTTCCCCGTCCGGCTGCCGATCTCGATCTCGTCGCCGTCCCGGTGGACGATCGCGCGGAACCCGTCCCACTTGGCCTCGTACTGCATGCCGGGCCCCGGCGGGATGGCGGCCACGGCCTTGGCCAGCATCGGTTTCACGGGCGGCATCACCGGCAGATCCATAGCTCGATTCTGCGACGTGTCTCCATGAAACGCCTCATATCCACCCGGGCGTGGCGGGGGCGGTCCCGGTGTGCGGCGGGCGGCGGACCGGCTTAGCGTGGCGGGCATGGGTGAAGCGGTGGAGCTGCATGCCGGAGAGCGGACCGTACGGCTGTCGAGTCCGGACAAGGTCTACTTCCCCGAGCCCGGGTACACCAAGTGGGACGTGGCGCAGTACTACCTGGCCGTGGGCGACGGCATCATCCGCGCGCTGCGCGACCGCCCGACCACGCTGGAACGTTTCCCCGAGGGGGTCGGCGGCGAGTCCTTCTTCCAGAAGCGCGTCCCGAAGAACCTCCCCGACTGGATCCCCACCGCCCGGATCGCCTTCCCCAGCGGCCGTACGGCGGACGAGATGTGTCCCACCGAGCCCGCCGCCGTCCTGTGGGCCGCGAACCTGGGCTGCCTGACCTTCCACCCCTGGCCCGTACGCCGCGACCGCCCCGAGCACCCCGACGAACTGCGCATCGACCTCGACCCCCAGCCCGGCACCGACTTCGGGGACGCGGTCAGGGCCGCCCACGAACTCCACGCCCTGCTCGACGAACACGGTCTGCGCGGCTGGCCGAAGACCTCCGGCGGCCGCGGCCTGCACGTGTACGTGCCCATCGAGCCCCGCTGGACGTTCACCGAGGTGCGCCGCTGCGCCATCGCCGTCGGCCGCGAACTCCAGCGGCGCATGCCGCAGCGGGTCACCACCGCGTGGTGGAAGGAGGAACGCGGCGAGAAGATCTTCGTCGACTACAACCAGACGGCCCGCGACCGCACCATCGCCTCCGCGTACTCCGTACGGCCGCGCCCGCACGCCCCCGTGTCCGCACCGCTGACCTGGGACGAACTCGACGAAGCAGATCCCCGCGCCTTCGACATCGCCACCATGCCGGTGCGCTTCGCCGAACTCGGCGACGTCCACGCGGACATGGACGACCACGCGTTCGGCCTGGAGAGCCTGCTGGAGCTCGCGGAACGCCACGAACACGACCACGGGCTGGGCGACATGCCGTACCCGCCGGACTACCCCAAGATGCCGGGGGAGCCGAAACGCGTCGCGCCGAGCAGGGCGAAGCGCGAGGAAGCGTGAGCAGCGCGTGAACGGGCCACCGGCCGGCGAGGCCGACTCCGCGCACGGCGCTCACGGCAGACCGCCGACGCGCGCGGAGAAGTGGGCGGCCTTCAAGGAGTCGCCGTTCCTGCCCGCACTCGTGCTGGTGTTCATCCTCGCCCTCGCCGCAGGGCTGTTCGCCGGCTCCTACACGTACACGATGGCCAACCCCACCCCGCACCGGATCCCGACCGCCGTCGTCGGGGACGTGCGGGACGGGGACGGGCGGGCGTTCGTCACCGGCATGGAGCGGGCGCTCAACACCTCGCTGGTCCTGACCCCGTACGCCACGGACGCCGGGGCGCGCGAAGCCCTCGACGAGCAGGAGGAGTTCGCGATCCTGCGCACGAGGGGCGCCGGCGTGGAACTCGACGTGGCGGGCGCGTCGGGCGCCTCCGTCGCGCAGGTGCTCGCCGAGACGGGCGTGAAGGTCGGCCGGCAGACCGGTGTGCCCGTCGTCATCAGGGACATCAAGCCGTTGCAGGAGGGGGATCCGCGCGGACTCGCCCTCTTCTACGTCTCGCTCGCCGCCGTCATCATCGGATTCGTCGGCGCCATCCAGCTCAGCGTGCACGCCCGCGCCCTGAATCCGGCGGAACGGATCGCCTTCACCGTCGCCTACTCACTCCTCGGCGCCTTCGCGATCGCCGCCGTCGTGGACTGGCTGCTGGGCGCGCTCGACCTGCCCTTCGCCGAGTCGTGGCTGATCCTCGCCCTGACGATGTTCACCTCGGGCATGGTCTTCACGATGTTCAACACCCTGATCGGACGCTGGGCGATGCTGCCGACCTGGGGCCTCATGGTCCTCCTCGGCAACCCGTCGTCGGGCGGCGCGGTGTCCTGGCCACTGCTGCCGTCCGCACTGGGCCACATCGGCCGGTGGCTGCCACCGGGCGCGTCCGTCAACGCCCAGCACACGGCCGTCTACTTCGAGGGCCACCAGCACCTCTTCCCCTTCCTGGTCCTCGGCGGCTGGGCGCTGGTCGCCTGCACGGTGTTCGGTGTGTACCGCCACCGGCACCCCGGCGGCCGCGACCGCGTGCCCGCGCACGCGGCCGCGCCCGCCGGGGCGTGAGGCGTGCGGCCTACAGCTGCTTGACGCGGATGTCGCGGTACGAGATCACGTCGGTGGTCCCGTGGACCTGGAGGCCGATGTAGCCGGAGGCGTACCGCCGGCCGTCCGTCCCCGGGTCGTCGCCGCGCGGCGGGTGGAAGTCCTGCCCGCCGGTGTTGTCGAACTCGTTGATCAGGACGCCGTTGCGGAAGACCGAGTAGTGCTGGCCCTTCACCCGGATCTCGTAGTCGTTCCAGGTACCCTTCGGGGTGACGCCCGCCCCGCCGAGACCCACCCGGTCGAAGCCGTAGACCGACCCGGACTTGTACATGTCACCGTCCGGGCGGTCCAGGATCTGCACCTCGTGCCCGTACTTGATGGCGACCCACTCCGGACGCGGCTCCTCCGGATGGTCGTGGACCTGCGGGAAGCGCACGAAGACACCGGCGTTGGCGTTGCCCGTCCCCGGCGCGTCGTCGCGCCAGCGGAGCCTGAGCGAGAAGTCCTCGTACCTGCGCTCGGGGAACCACAGCATGCCCATGCCGGGCGTCGTGGCGCTGCTGGTCATCGAGCCGTCCGCGTTCAGGCCGAACGAGCCGCCGCCCACCTGCTGCCACTTGGCGAAGGAGGACCGCGTACCGTCGAACAGATCCCGGTAGCCGGCCGTCCGGCCGGGCTCGCCGATGCCGGACTGCCGGGCCGCGCGGTAGATCTTCCGGCGCTCCCGCTCGTCGACGACACCGTCGTACAGCAGCTTGTCGAGGACCTTGTCGACGTGCTTCAGGAACAGGGCCTGGGAGCTCCACTCCCGCTCGTCCTCGATCAGCTCGTTGATGGTGCACCGGTTGCGGGTGATCCGGTTGGGCACGCCCGTGTCGACGGTGCCGACGACGACCGTCAGCCGCTCGTCGTGCTCGGGGCAGTTCGGCGCGGGCACGCCGCCGCCTTCCGCGATCGTGAAGGCCACCCGCTTGGCGACGGACGTGTTGCCCGCCTTGTCGGTGGCGCGGTGGTCGATGGTGTGCCGCCCGACGCGGTCGACGATCACCGGTGTGGTGTACGCCAGGTACGGGCCGCCGTCGAGCGAGTACTCGACCTTGTCGACGCCCGAGCCGCCCGCGTCCGTCGCGGTGAGCGTCACCTTCGCGCTGGTGATGTACGCGCCGTCGGCGTTCTTGTCGCCGGTCACCGTCGCCGTGGTCTCCGGCGGGGTCTTGTCCTCGGTCGGCGGTGCGACGACCGTGAAGTCGACGGCCTTCTCGGCGGCGGTGTTGCCGGCCCTGTCGGTGGCCCGGTAGCGCACCTTGTGCGTGCCCGTCCCCTGCACCACGACCGGACCGGCGTACGTCGTCCAGGCGCCGTCCGCCCCGAGCGCGTACTGGATGGTGTTGACGCCCGAGCCGGTGTCGGACGCGGTCACCGTGACCGTCGCCGTGCCGAGGTACCGGCCCTGCGCGTCCTTCGCACCGCTGACCGTCGCCGAGGTCTCCGGCGGTGTGGTGTCGTCGCTCGGCGGGGCGACGACGGTGAAGTCGACGGCCTTCTCGGCGGCGGTGTTGCCCGCCTTGTCGGTGGCCCGGTAGCGGACCTTGTGCGTACCGACCTGGTGGACCATGACCGGCGCGGTGTACGGCTGCCACACCCCGTCCGCGCCGATCGCGTACTCCGTCCTGTCCACCCCGGAGCCCGCGTCGGTCGCCGTGACGCTCACCGACGCGTGTCCGACGTACGCGCCGTCGGCGTTCCGCTCGCCCTCCACCTTCGCGGAGGTCTCCGGCGCGGTCGTGTCGTCGCCGCCTCCGTCGGTGACGGTGAGGATGCCCTGCATTGAGCCGTGGCCGGGAATGGTGCAGTGGTAGAAGTACCGGCCGGGCGTGAGGGTGACGGTCGCGGTGTGCCTGCCGCCCTGGGCGTCGCTCGGGTTGGCGAGGATGTTCAGCTGTACGTCGTTGTTGAACTCGGGGTCCGAGACGTCGAACGTCAGCGTGTGCGGCATCCCGGTGGTGTTGCCGGTCGCCGCGCTGTTCTCGAAGACGATCGTCGTCTCGCCCGCCACCGCCGTCCTCGGGAAGGTGGGATAGCGGTCGATGGGGTCGCCCGCGGTCCAGGTGAGGGTCTGGGCGGCCGCGTCGTCCGGGGCCGCCGCGTCGTCCTCACGGCCGTACGCCGCCGTCGACGTCAGGCCGAGGACCATCAGGAGGGCCGCCGCCAGCACGGTCCACAGGTGAGGGGTTCTCCGTTTCAGCCGCACCGCCTACTCCCCCTTCCCGGCCAGGTCCGCGGCGGCCGGAGTCGGCTCGCCGCCCTTGTACGTCACGCGCCACAGCGCCGACTTGGCGTCCGAGGTGAAGAACCCGCGCCCGTAGTCGAGGACGTACAGCGAGCCGTCCGGCCCGAACTTCCAGTCCATGAGGTTGCGGATGCCGTCCGCGCCCACCGGAATGATCTTCTTCAGCGACTCGGCGTGCGTGGGCAGCCCGCCGTCGCCTGCGGTCTTCGGGTCGGTCAGCACCGCGTGGCGCGGCTGGTCGCCGTCGTAGAAGTCCCCGACGAACCACTTGCCGTCCCAGTAGGACGGCCACTTGTCCGGGCTGTCGCTCGCCGGGTCGTGGCGGTAGACCGGGCCGTTCATGGTCGCCTGACCGCCGCCCTTGAGCCACGGCAGCAGCAGCTTCTGCTCCTCCTGCTTGTAGCTCGGCACACCGGCGGCGTCCCGCGGATAGTCGACGCCGCCGCCCTGGGGCGAGTACCAGATGGTGTTGGGGGTGACCGGCGGCAGGTTGACCAGGCCGTCGTTGTGCGGGGACTCGTTCTTCGGCCGGTCGCAGTCGTACCAGCCCAGCGGCTTCGCGGGGTCGGGCAGATTGCGGTCGCGGTACGGCTGGTTGTTGCCCATGCAGTACGGCCAGCCGTGGTTGCCCGGCTTCGTGATCGCGGCGAACGTGTCGTACTTCGCCGGGCCCCAGGTGGTGCTGGGCGCGCCGGCGTCCGGGCCGACCCAGCCGGCGTACAGGATGTCGGTCTTCGGATCGACGGCGATACGGGCGGGGTTGCGCACGCCCATCACGTAGATCTCGCCGCGCGTTCTGCCGCCGCCCTCGTCCGGCTCCTCGCCGGTGAAGAGGTTGCCGGCGGGAAGCGTGTACGTGCCGTCGTCCTCGGGGTGGATCCGCAGGATCTTGCCGTTGAGGTTGTT
This sequence comes from Streptomyces sp. NPDC054887, assembly GCF_053610585.1. Classification (NCBI taxonomy): domain Bacteria; kingdom Bacillati; phylum Actinomycetota; class Actinomycetes; order Kitasatosporales; family Streptomycetaceae; genus Streptomyces; species Streptomyces sp. NPDC054887. Next base: position 67,384 of record NZ_JBSGYQ010000005.1, read on the forward strand.
GGTGTTGCCCGCCGTGCGCCGGGCGTCCGCGAAGGACAGGCCCTTGAAGTTCGGCTCCGGGTTGTTGCCCGAGTAACCGTCGCTGAAGCGGGAGGAGTTGTTGTCACCCGTCGCGATGTAGAGGTTCTGCTTCGAGTCCCACGCCATGCCGCCGCCCGCGTGGCAGCAGCTGTGGATCTGCACCGGCCACTTGAGCAGGACCTTCTCCGAGGCGAGGTCCAGCTTGTTGGTGGCGAGGTCGAGCGTGAAGCGCGAGACGCGGCGCTCTGCCGTACGGGTGTCGCGGTCGATCCGCGCGTGAGGGGTGTAGTGCAGGTACACCCAGCCGTTGGTGAGGAAGTCCGGGTCCGTCTCGACGCCGAGCAGGCCCTCCTCGTTCTTGACCAGCTCGTCGCCGCCGCCCTTGTTGCCGAAGACGGTGAGGGCGCCCGCGAACGTCACCTTCTTCGTCCTCGGGTCGTAGACGTGGACCTGGCCCTGCCCCTTGCCGATGTCGGGGTCGCTCCAGTCGGTGACCACCGGAGCGTCTGCGTCGCCGCCGCCCCGGCCGATGTAGAGGACCCGGCCGTCCTCGGCGGTGGCCAGTCCGTGCGGTTCGCCGATCTGGTCCGAACGGCCGGGCTGGTTGGGCGCGGTGAGGCGCTCGGCCCGGTAGTGGGCGTTGATGCCCGCCTTGCAGTCGGCGCGGGCGATGCGCGCGGTCCACTGGAGGGCGCCGCGCAGGTGGTCGCGGAAGTCCGTCTCCTGGAAGGACTCGGGCGTACCGCCCATGCCGGTGTAGAAGGACCGGCCGCCGTCGTAGTCGCGGCACCAGGACACCGGGTGGTCCCAGCCGTTCGCGCCGGTCCCCGGCCTGTACGTCGCCTCCCGGACGCGGGCCACGGTGTGGACGTCGCCGGACGGGTTCTTCGTCCAGTTCAGCCACCTGTCGGGGCGCTTCCACTGGAGCGGGAGGCCCTTCGTCGCGGGGTGTTGCCGGTCGCCGACTTCCACGGTCGCACGCTGTACGTTCGCGGGCCCGCCCACGGCGGGCCGCGCGCCGATCAGGCCGCCGAACCAGTCGGAGTACGGCTCGGTGCGCGCCGCGTCGTGGATGCCGAGGAAGCCGCCGCCGGCCTCCATGTACGCCTCCAGGCCCGCCTCCTGCTCCGGGTCCAGCACGTCGCCGCCGCCCGTCAGGAACACGACGGCGTTGAACCTGCCCAGCCTGGCGGTGGTGAAGACGGACGGGTCGTCCGTCGCCTCGACGCGGAAGCGCTGGGCGGCCGGGCCGGACCGGCCGATCGTCTCGATGGCCGCGATGCCGGCATCGACCGCGGGGGACTCGTCGGCGGCGGCCGATCCGTGGAACACCAGCACACGGACGTTGGCCCCGCCGGGCGGAGACGGGAGATCGGGTAACGACAACGTTGTCGGGGGCGCGGGAGGCGGCTGCGGATACGGTCCGGCGGAGGCCGGTGCGCCGCCGAGCAGTCCGGATGCGACGACTCCGGCCGTCAGTACGGCGGCCAGGCCGCGTCGTTGTCTTGACCGGTGATGTGGTGCGCGCTGCATGTGTTCACCCATCCCTCAGTGGTCACGGGAACGGCCGATGAAGCTAGACCTCTTTTCGTGCCGCGCCAAGAGGGACGACCGCAATGGCGCCAACTTTGTCCTTGCTGTGGATGAACGGCACCGCCCCCGCTACGGTGTGGCCGTCGATCTCCGATGCGTGCGTGGGGAGTTGGGCCATGGACAGAAGGAGCTTCAACCGGCGGTTGCTGGCGGGCGGCGCGGTCGCCGCAGCCGGGGTGACATCGTTGTCGGTGGCGGATTCCGCCCCGTCGGCCGCGGCGGCGGAAGCCCCGCCGAGGACGGCGCCGGGCGGCGGACAGGTCCACCGGCTGAAGATGTACGCCGAGAAACTGCCCGACGGGCAGCTCGGTTACGGGTTCGAGAAGGGCGGGGCGACGGTCCCGGGGCCGCTGATCGAGCTGATCGAGGGCGACACCGCGCACATCGAGTTCGAGAACACCCTGGACGTGCCCGCCAGCCTCCACGTGCACGGTGTCGACTACGACGTCGCCAGTGACGGCACCAGGCTGAGCCGCAGCCATGTGGAGCCCGGCGGCACCAGGACGTACACCTGGCGCACGCATCTGCCGGGCCGGCGCAAGGACGGCACCTGGCGGTCCGGGAGCGCGGGCTACTGGCACTACCACGACCATGTGGTGGGGACGGACCACGGAACCGGCGGCATTCGCAAGGGGCTCTACGGCGGGGTGATCGTGCGGCGCAAGGGCGACATCCTGCCGGACAGGACCTTCACCATCGTCTTCAACGACATGACCGTCAACAACCGGCCGGGACACCGGAGTCCGGACTTCCGGGCGACGGTGGGGGACCGGGTGGAGATCCTCATGATCACGCACGGCGAGTTCTACCACACGTTCCACATGCACGGGCACCGGTGGGCGGACAACCGGACGGGGCTGCTGGCGGGCCCCGACGACACCAGCCGGATCATCGACAACAAGATCACTGGACCGGCCGACTCGTTCGGGTTCCAGATCATCGCCGGAGAACACGTCGGGGCCGGCGCCTGGATGTACCACTGCCACGTCCAGAGCCACTCCGACATGGGGATGGCCGGGCTGTTCCTGGTGGCCAAACCCGACGGCACGATCCCCGGGCACGAGCCGCACCATCCCCGGGGGCACGCGCACCGGACGCCGCCGTGAGGCGTCACCGGCCGCCCGCGCCGCACCGGAGGCGCCGGTCAGCCGCGGACCTCCGCGGCGAGCCGATCGAGGCGGGCGGTGGTGAGTTCCAGCCACCGCACGTCCGCCTCCAGGTGGAACAGGGCGTGCTCGCGGATCAGCCGGCCGGCCAGGGGGCCCTCGGACTTGCGCAGGGTGAGTTCGCGCATCAGGCGCAGGTGCTCGGCCCGCTGGGCGTCGAGCAGCCGCTCGGCGCTGCGGCCGCTCAGCAGGGCCAGCACGACCTTGGTGTAGAGGGCCGTCCGCAGGTACGGGTCGGGGTCCTCGGGCCGGCCGAGCCAGTTCTCGACGTCGCTCACGCCCGCTTCGGTGATGGCGTACCGCTTCCGCTCCGGGCCCGCCCCCGCCTCGATGCCGTCGATCTCCACCAGGCCGTTGCGCAGCAGCCGCGCCATGGTCGAGTAGACCTGCCCGTAGTGCAGCGGGCGGTCGTGACCGAAGCGGTCGTCGTAGGCGCGCTTGAGGTCGTACCCGTGACGGGGCCCCGACTCCAGAAGCCCGAGCAGGGCGTGGCCGATGGACATGCCGGCACTCTACACGCGGTGTATACGCACGAGGCGAAACGCCGCCGGCCGCCGCGTTGACCGGACGTTGAGCAGACGTTGATCTCCGCGGTGAAGGGTGGAGCGCATGATCACCACTACCGAACTCCCCTGGCAGGAGACCGCCCTGTGCGCCCAGGCGGGGCCCGAGTTCTTCTTTCCCGCTCCCGGCAGCTCGACCCGCGAGGCCAAGCAGCTGTGCGGCGCCTGCGAAGGGCGGGTCGCCTGCCTGGAGTACGCCCTCACGAACGACGAGCGGTTCGGCGTCTGGGGCGGACTCTCCGAGAAGGAACGGCTGCGCCTCAGGCGCGGCCCGCGTTGAGCCGCGAGGCCCCCTGGCACGGCGACCGCCCGGCGTACATGCTGAGGTCCGCACCGTCCGCGCACGGCTGGGGGAGACGCCATGGATGAGTACGACTACGTTGTGGTGGGCGCCGGTTCGGCGGGCTGCGTGCTCGGCGCGCGCCTGTCCGAGGACCCCACGGTGCGGGTCGCGGTCGTCGAGTCCGGAGGCAGCGACCGCCGGACCGAGATCCGGGTCCCCGCCGCGTTCCCCAAGCTCTTCAAGACGGCGTACGACTGGAACTTCAGCACCGCGCGGCAGGACGGGCTGGCCGGCCGCGAGCTGTACTGGCCGCGCGGACACGTGGTGGGCGGCTGCTCGTCGGTCAACGCCATGATGTGGGTGCGGGGCCACCGCGACGACTACGACGCGTGGGGCGAGGCCGCGGGCGAGGAATGGTCGTACGAGGGGATCGCACCCTACTTCCGGCGCGCCGAGCGCTGGACGGGCCCCGCGGACGGCCGTTCGGTGTACGGGACGCGGGGGCCGATGGTCCTCTCGCCGCCGCGCGACCCGAACCCGACGACGGCCGCCTTCCTCGACGCGTGCCGCGGCGCCGGGCTCGCCGAGCTCGCGGAACTCAACGTCCCCGACCCCAGCGGGTTCGCGCCGACGTCCGTCAACCAGCGTGCGGGGCGCAGATGGAGCACGGCCGACGGCTACCTGAAGCCGGCCGCCCGGCGGCGCAACCTCGACGTCGTCACGGGCACGCGGGTGCGGCGGCTGGCGTTCGAGGGCACACGCGTGACGGGAGTGGTGACGAACGGCGGCACGGTGCTGCGCGCCCGGAGGGAGGTGATCCTCAGCGCGGGGGCCGTCGGATCGCCGCAGCTGCTGATGCTCTCGGGCATCGGGGACCCGGACCACCTGCGCGAGGCCGGTGTGCGGCCGCGCGTCGCCTCCCCCGAGGTCGGCCGGCATCTGAAGGACCACCTGTCCACGGCGGTGGCCGTGCGCTGCCCGCTGCCGGTCACCCTGACGGGCGCGGACACCCTCGCCAACGTGGCGCGATTCCTGCTGGCCGGGCGCGGGCCGCTCACCTCGAACGTGGGGGAGGCGGTCGCGTTCGTACGCAGTACGCCGGAACTGGCGGCGCCCGACCTGGAGCTGATCTTCGCTCCCGGGCCGTTCGTCGACCACGGTCTCACGCCGCCGGCCGAGCACGGCATCACGATCGGCGTCGTCCTGCTCCAGCCGGAGAGCGAAGGGCGCGTCACGCTCGCCGGTGACCACGTCGACACGGCGCCCCGCATCGACCCCGGGTACCTGGCGGACGAGTCCGACCTGCGGCGACTGGTGGCGGGCGTGCGCCGGGCCGAGGCACTGCTGGCACAGCCCGCGCTGGCGCCGTTCACGGCCGGCCCCCTGGCGCCGTACCCGGGGATCGTCGACGACGAGACGCTGGCCAAGGCCGTCCGGGAGTCCGCCGAGACGCTCTACCACCCCGTCGGCACCTGCCGGATGGGCGCCGACGAGGCGTCGGTGACCGATCCGAGGCTGCGGGTCAGGGGGGTGCGGGGGCTGCGGGTCGTCGACGCCTCGGTGATGCCGGGCATCACCCGGGGGCACACGCAGGCCCCGACCGTGGCCATCGCGGAGAAGGCGGCGGAGCTGATCCGCGAGGACGCGCGGGCGTAGCTCAGGCGGCGGGGATGCGGAACGTCTCGCCGTACATCTGCCACACCAGCGGCGGTTCCAGGCCGAGGTTGCCGGCGCGCAGGAACGCGCGCTGCGCGGTGTCGATGCGCGACGTGTCCTCGTGCCCCTTCTTGACCTTCATCACCGCGCGTCCGGCGTCCAGGAAGGCGTTGAGGTACGCCTGCTCGTCGCCGCCCTCGGCGACGGTCCTGGCGGACCTCATGGCCTCGTCGCGGATGCCGTAGAAGCCCTTCGGGCCGACGCCGGGGCCGTGCAGCACCATCGCGTCGTAGTAGACGAACTGGCCCAGCGTGCCGAGGCCGTCCATCTTCGCCATGCGGACGGCCGGCCGGAAGTAGATCCTGTCCCGGGTCTCGTCCTGCGCCCTGCGGAAGGCCGGGCTCTCGGCGGCCTTCGCCCACGCCGCCCGGAAGCCGGGGTCGAGGCCCTCGTGGGACGCCGTGCCGTCCACCGCGCGCAGGGCGGGCAGGTAGGGGGCGAGCGGGTTGTCCGGGTGGTCCTCGGTGTAGCCCTCGACGAGCTGGAGCATGTCGTTGGTGCCGGAGCAGAAGCCGATGACGCCGGCGGTGTAGCCGCAGCCGTCGCCGATGTCCTCGATGGTGGCGTACTGGCCGCGCCAGTTCAGGGTGGAGTTCTCGGCGCTCGCCACGATCCGCGAGGCGATCTCCTTCTTGTCCGGGGCCGCGAGGCCGGCCGGCATCCGGGCGATCCGCCGGTCCAGCGCCTTCTGCTCCCGTATCTCCCGGTCCGTCCGCTTCTTCGGCTCGGGCGTCTTCGGGCCGGCGGCCTTGGCCGGCACGTCCGACGACGGCACTTCCGAGCTCTTGCCTCCGAGGACGAGCGAGACGGCGATGGCGAGCGGAGCGCCCACGAGCGCGAGGCGGGTCAGTGGTTTCACGCCGCACAGCGTACGGGGCGGCCGGACGGGCGCCGCCCCCGCTCCCGCCCCGGCGGGCAGGCTCCGCTCGGGCTCACCCAGCGCGGCCCCCGGCCGACATACAGCGGGCGGCGGGGGCCGCCGGGGGTCAGGAGGCGGCGCGGGCGGCCATCCGGGCCTTGCGCGCGGCCAGCTTCTCGTCGAACTTGCTGGCCTCGGTGTCCAGCCCGTGCATGTAGAGGCCGAGCTCCTCCTGCGCCTTGAGGCCCTCCGGGCCGAGCCCGTCGATGTCCAGGACCTTCAGGTAGCGCAGGACCGGCTGGAGCACGTCGTCGTGGTGGATCCGCATGTTGTAGATCTCGCCGATCGCCATCTGCGCGGCGGCCCGCTCGAAGCCCGGCATGCCGTGTCCGGGCATGCGGAAGTTGACGACCACGTCCCGTACGGACTGCATGGTCAGATCGGGGGCGAGCTCGAAGGCCGCGCCCAGCAGGTTGCGGTAGAAGACCATGTGCAGGTTCTCGTCGGTCGCGATGCGCGCCAGCATGCGGTCGCAGACGGGGTCGCCCGACTGGTGGCCGGTGTTGCGGTGCGAGACGCGCGTCGCGAGCTCCTGGAAGGCGACGTACGCGACGGAGTGCAGCATCGAGTGGCGGTTGTCGGACTCGAAGCCCTCCGCCATGTGCGCCATGCGGAACTGCTCGAGCTTGTCCGGGTCGACGGCACGCGAGGTGAGCAGGTAGTCACGCATCACGATGCCGTGCCGTCCCTCCTCGGCCGTCCAGCGGTGCACCCAGGTGCCCCAGGCGCCGTCGCGGCCGAAGAGGGTGGCGATCTCGTGGTGGTAGCTGGGCAGGTTGTCCTCGGTCAGCAGGTTCACGACGAGCGCGATCTTGCCGATGTCGGTGACCTTCGACTGCTCCGGCTCCCATGCCTGTCCGTCGTCGAACTGGCCCGGGAAGTTGCGGCCGTCGGAGAACGGCACGTACTCGTGCGGCATCCAGTCCTTGGCGACCTTGAGATGGCGGTTGAGTTCCTTCTCCACCACCTCTTCCAGCGCGTACAGCAGTCGGGCGTCGGTCCACGCGTCCGAACTGCCGAGTTGGGGAGAGGTGATCGTCACTGGTGCTCCTGGGGACGGGGGCGGGGGGCATGAAATACCTACGGCCTCGTAGGTTACGAGACCGTAGGTTAAGGGGGTCGTAAGACCTGAGCCAAGTCCTCGCCTGGTAATGTCCCCTTACGTTCAGTTATGGACGCAGGTCAGCCGGTCACAGCGAGAGACATGTCACGCCCGCGCCGACACCCCGAACCGCACCGGATCACCCGGAACCCGCAGATACCTCCTCCTCCTCCTCGCGCCCGAGTTCCAGCCGCCGCGTGATCCCGATGGAGTCCAGGAACGGCTCGTCGTGGGACGCCACGATCAGCGCCCCCTCGTACGACCCGAGCGCCTGCGTCAGCCGGCGCACGCTCGCCATGTCCAGGTTGTTCGTCGGCTCGTCCAGCAGAAGCAGCTGCGGCGCCGGCTCGGCCAGCAGCAGCGCCGCCAGCGTGGCCCGGAACCGCTCGCCGCCCGACAGGGTGCCGGCCGGCTGATCGGCCCGCGCACCCTTGAACAGGAAGCGCGCCAGCCCGGCCCGCACGGCGTTGTTGGTCGCCGAGGGCGCGAACCGCGCCACGTTCTCGGCCACCGTCAGCCCGTCGTCCAGTACGTCGAGCCGCTGCGGCAGGAAGCGCAGCGGCACGTGCGTCAGCACCTCGCCCGCGACCGGCCGGAGCTCTCCGGTGATCGTGCGCAGCAGCGTCGTCTTGCCCGCGCCGTTGCGCCCGGTCAGCGCGATCCGCTCGGGCCCGCGCACCTCGAACGCGCCCGCGACCCCGGCCCCGTACCGCAGCCCGACATCGCGCAGCGTCAGCACCTGGCGTCCCGGATGCACGGTGGTGTGCGGCAGTACGACGTTGATCTCGTCGTCGTCGCGCACCGCGTCCACCGCCCCGCTCAGCCGCTCCTTCGCCTCCGCCAGCTTCTCGGCGTGCATGATGCGGTGCTTGCCCGCCGACTCCTGCGCGGCGCGCTTGCGGGCGTTCATGACGATCTTCGGCTCGCGCTTGGAGTCGAACATCTTCTGCCCGTACCGCTTACGCCGGGCCAGCTTCACGTGCGCGTCGGCCAGCTCCTTCTTCTGCCGGTGCACATCGGCCTCCGCGACGCGCACCATGCGTTCCGCGGCCTCCTGCTCGACGGCGAGGGCTTCCTCGTACGCCGAGAAGTTGCCGCCGTACCAGCGCACTTCGCCCTCCCGGAGATCCGCGATCTGGTCGACGCGCTCCAGCAGCTCACGGTCGTGGCTGACCACGACCATCACCCCCGACCACGCCTCGACCGCGGCGTACAGGCGCTCCCGCGCCCGCCGGTCCAGGTTGTTCGTCGGTTCGTCCAGGAGCAGTACGCCGGGGCGGCGCAGCAGCAGCGCGGCCAGCCGCAGCAGGACGGACTCGCCTCCGGACACCTCGCCGATGGTCCGGTCCAGGCCGATCCGGTCGAGCCCGAGCTGGTCGAGAGCGGCCCGGGCGCGCTCCTCCACGTCCCAGTCGTCGCCGACGGCGGCGAAGTTCTCCTCGGTGGCCTCGCCCGCCTCGATCGCGTGCAGGGCGGCCCGCGTGGAGGCGATGCCGAGGGCCTCGTCCACCCTCAGGGCGGTGTCCAGCACGAGGTCCTGCGGGAGGTACCCGACCTCGCCGACGGTCCGGATCCTGCCCGCCGTGGGGGCGAGTTCACCGGCGGCGAGCCGCAACAGGGTCGATTTGCCCGAGCCGTTGAGCCCGATGAGCCCCGTCCTGCCGGGGCCGACGGCCAGTTGGAACCCGTCGAACACGGGCGTCCCGTCGGGCCAGTTGAAGGAAAGCGCGGAGCAGGTGAGATGGGATGACAAGGCGGCCTCCGGTTGCGGAAAACGAGCAAGGGCAACGGGGAGACACCAAGGGCGACGTACGGCTGCGCCGGGAAGGGCCCGGTCGGGGGGAGAACGGCTCACATGCCGAGGTCGCACACGGCGCGCACAGACGGAAAGCTGTACCGCGCGGGTGTCTCAGGACCTCAGACGAGCAACGTCCCACTCCGATCGACGACAACAGGGCCACGACCAACGTACGCCGCGGCCCCCGGAACGCCAACCGATTATTCGCCGGCCCTCACAGCGCGTCGCGCAGCAGTTCGGCCAGGTCGTGGTCGACGTCGAGATGCAGATGCTCGCCGCCGACGGGAACGAGCGCGTGGGTGCGCTTGAGGAACCGGCGCAGGTCGGCGGTGCGGATGTGGACCATCGCGGTGCCCTCGGCGGCGTGGAACTCGAAAACGGTTCGCCCGTATCCGTACGGCCGCACCCGCACGTCGCCCAGACCTGCCCGCGACTCGATGCCCGCCTCCAGCAGCTCGCGGGCGAACGCCCAGGACACCTCGATGCCCTCCAGGGTGGCGGACGGCGGGAAGCCCACGCGTACGGCGAACGGGTCCGAGCGGTTGTACCGCAGGGTCGCGGCGACCGTCTCCGCCCGGGGTGTGGACGAGACCAGACGGGCCTGCACGGCTTGCACGATCACGGGAGGCAAGACCTGCTCCCTCTCAACGGGTCGGTTGACTGTCACAGGGTCAGACGTAAGAACAACGAAATCCGTGCATGCGCGGGTCGCGTGACCTGCGTCACACGACCCGCGTCCGGGAGGCGCCCTGGACGGGGCAGCGGCCGTGGACTAGCTTCCAGCGCCATGAGGGGCATGGGGAAGACGAGACGGATGGTGTCGTTAGGACTCTGCGGCGCGGCGCTGGCCGCCGCCCTGGCCGCGCCGGCGCGGGCGGACGCACCCGGGGTCTGGCAGCCGAGGGACACCGGCAAGCAGGACGTGCGCTTCCGCGGCCTTTCGGCGGTCAGTCGGCAGACGGCGTGGGTGGCGGGCTCCAAGGGCACGGTGCTGCGTACCGAGGACGGCGGCCGGAACTGGCTCAACGTTTCGCCCCCAGGGGGTCTGGAGTTCCGCGACGTCGAGGCATTCGACAGCCGGCGCGCGGTGGCGCTCGCGATCGGCGAGGGCGAGGCGTCCCGGATCTTCCGCACGGACGACGGCGGCGCCACCTGGACCGAGAGCTTCCGCAACACCGACCCGAGGGCGTTCTACGACTGCCTCACCTTCTTCGACCGCCGCAACGGCCTCGCGATGAGCGACCCGGTCGACGGCAAGTACCGCATCCTGTCCACCGGCGACGGCGGCAGGACCTGGCGCGTCCTGCCGGACGCGGGCATGCCCGCCGCCCACCCCGGCGAGGCGGGCTTCGCGGCGAGCGGCCAGTGCCTGGTCAGCGCCGGATCCCGGGACGTGTGGCTGGCCACGGGCGGCGGCCCGACGGGCCGGGTGCTGCACTCCGCCGACCGCGGCCTGACCTGGACCGCCACCGACGCCGGGATCCCGGCGGGGGACCCGGCCCGAGGCGTCTTCGGCCTCGCCTTCCGCGACCGCCGCCACGGAATCGCGGTGGGCGGCGACTACCGCGCGGGCCAGGAGTCGCCCAAGGCGGCGGCGCTGACCGGCGACGGCGGCACCACCTGGCAGCAGTCGTCGACCCCGCCCCCGGCCTACCGCTCCGGCGTGACCTGGCTGCCGCACACCAAGTCCTCCGCCCTGGCGGTCGGCCCCACGGGCACGGACCTCACACGGGACGGCGGCCGCACCTGGCGCACGATCGACACCGGCTCGTACGACACGGTCGACTGCACCCGCGACGGCGCCTGCTGGGCCGCGGGCGAAAAGGGCAGAGCGGCCCGCCTGCGCCCCTGAGCCACCCCACCCATCAACAGTGCGAACGGCACCGAAGCCCGCCCAGAAGCTCGACGGTGCCCCGGCGCGGGCTTGTCCCGAAATCCCGTTGCGAGTCCTTGGCGGCGCATGAGGGGACGTGCGGGGGCGCTCCCCGCAGGGCGTCGAACGCAACCACGCCGATCGGATCGCAGCGGTGCCGGAAGGTTCGGCGCCCGAGGAGACGCCCCGGCGCGTCACCGCCTCCGAAGCGGGGCTGCGGTCGGACTGGCCGGAAGCTCGACGGTGCGGGAGGGGACAACCGGCACGGGGTTGCCCCGGAGCCCCGTTGCGGGTCCTGGCGGTGCGGGAGGGGACGTGCGGGGGCGCTCCCCGCAGGGCGTCGAACGTAACCACGCCGATCGGGCCGCAGCGGTGCCGGAAGGTTCGGCGCCCGAGGAGACGCCCCGGCGCGTCACCGCCTCCGAAGCGGGGCTGCGCCCGACCGCCCCGCACCCCAACGGCACCGCCACCGAAGCCCGGCCCCGGCCAAACCGCCCCGCACCCCAACGGCACCGCCGCCGAACCCCGACCCCGGCCCGACCGCCCCGCACCCCAACGGCACCGCCGCCGAACCCCGCCTACGCCACCGGCAACCGCTCCCGGTAAGACGCAAGCGCCGGCGCCGTCTTCGTGGCCACGAACTCCGTGATCCGGTACGCGCACACCCCCGCCACCGTGAACGGATCCGCCGCCGCGATCTCCTCGATCCGCGCCCGGTCCTTCGCCACGGCCAGGATCACCCCGCCGTCACGCGGCTGCTTGCGGCCCGAAGCGATGAAGACCCCCGCCTCGTACTGCGTGTCCAGCCACGCCACATGCGCTTCCAGCAGCTCGTCGACGCGTTCGACGGGTGCGGTGTAGGTCAACTCCAGTACGAACATGGCCGTCAGGCTACCCGTACGCTCTGATCACTATGAAGAGCCTGCGCACTCCCGCCGACGAAGCCGAAGCCCGAGCGATCCAGGACGAGCTGCGCACCCGCGTGGTGCTGGACGAGCCGGGCCCGCCCCCCGGCACCGGCCTGGTCACGGGTGTGGACGTGGCGTACGACGACGAGCGCGACGTCGTCGCCGCGGCGGCGGTCGTGCTGGACGCCGCCACGCTCACCGTCGTCGAGGAGGCCACGGCGGTGGGCCGCGTGGCCTTCCCGTACGTGCCCGGCCTGCTCGCGTTCCGGGAGCTCCCGACCGTGCTGGCGGCGCTGGAGAAGCTGTCGGCCGGCCCCGGGCTCGTGGTCTGCGACGGCTACGGCCTGGCCCACCCGCGCCGCTTCGGCCTGGCCAGCCACCTCGGCGTCGTGACCGGCCTCGCCACCATCGGCGTCGCCAAGAATCCCTTCACCTTCACCTACGCGCAACCGGGCCCGCGCCGCGGCGCCGAGTCCCCGCTCCTGGCGGACGGCGGTGAGGAGGTGGGCCGGGCGCTGCGCACCCAGGACGGCGTGAAGCCGGTGTTCGTCTCCGTCGGCCACCGGGTGGGCCTGGACAACGCCTGCGCGCACACCCTGCGCCTGGCGTCCGCCTTCCGGCTCCCCGAGTCGACGCGCGCGGCGGACACCCTGTGCCGCCGGGCCCTCGCCGACGCGATCGGTGCCGGTTTCGGAACAACCGCGTAACTGAGTATCTGTACGGATGTTTGAACTGCCGTAATCGGACAGAGTGATCGTATGACGATCAATCCGCACCCCGAGTACCCGACGCACCCCGGCCCGACGCGAGCGGTCGAGTCCGTGACGGTCCACCGCGCCGGCCGGCGCATGAACACGGTCATACTGGTGGGCGGCCTGGCCGCCCTGGGCTGGACCGGCGGAATGATATACACGCTCGCGGGCTGGTTCACCGGCCACTGACCCGGGCCGCCCGCGTCACCCCCGGACGCGTCCCCCCGCACCCGCCGGCCAACCGCACACGCCAGCCACTCGCACGCGCCAGCCCTCCACACGCCGGCCACTCGCCCGCGTCACCCGGGCACGCGCCCCGAGCACGCGCCCCCAGCCCGCGCCCCGAGCACGCACCCCCGCGTCACCCCCGCACAGCCGCCACCCGGAACCGCAGCCCCGCCGCCGTCAGCCTCTTCAGCAGCGCGTCGCCCATCGCCACCGCCGGAGTGACCTGCCCCGACGTCGCGGGCAGCTCGTCGTAGGCCAGGCACAGCACCGACTCGGCCAGCATCTTCGCGGTCTCGCCGTAGCCGGGATCGCCGCCCGACACCTCGGTGAAGACCCGGCGCCCGCCGCCCTCGCCCACGAACCGCACCGTGAACCAGCTCCGGCCCCTGCGCTCCGCGTCGGGACCCGACCCCCCCGCGTACCGGTCCATGAGCCACGCCCGTGCCGCCGGGATCTGGGCCAGCGCCGCCGCGGCTCCCACCGCCGCCACCCCGCCCACCGCGACCGGCAGCCACTTCACCGACGCGTAGTGCCGGTAGCGGAAGTCCGGACCGTAGCGTTCCAGCGCGGCCGCCGAACGGGCCACCACCTGCGGGTCGATGGTCGGCAGCGGCAGTGCCCAGGTCCCCGTCTCGCGACTGCGCCGCGCCGCGCCGAGCGGGGCCCGCGCACGCCGCCCCACGAGCCTCGGCTCGGACATCCGGCGTTCCCGCGCGGCCCGGAGCGTCTGCCGCCCGCGCCCCAGAGCGGTCAGCGCGGAGGCGAAGGTGCCACCGGAGAACATCGCGTTGGAGCGGACGAAACCGTCGATACGCAGCGGCACGCCCTGCGGCAGCTGCTGCACGGTGAAGTAGACGCCGAGGTCGTGCGGGATCGAGTCGAAACCGCACGCGTGCAGGATCCGCGCCCCGGTCTCGCGCGCCCGCGCGTCGTGCGCCAGGTACATCCGGTCGGCGAACTCCGGCTCGCCCGACAGGTCCGCGTAGTCGGTGCCCGCGTCGGCGCAGGCGGCGACGAGCTCCTCGCCGTACAGGACATAGGGACCGACGGTCGTCGCGACGACACGCGTACGGGCCGCGAGTTCGCGCAGCGCGGCCGGGTCGGACGCGTCGGCGTGCAGGAGGGGAAGGGTCGCGCACGCCGGATTGATCCCGACGAGCCGTTCGCGTAGTTTCTCCAGCTTCACGGGGCTTCGTCCGGCTATCGCCCAACGGCAGTCGGCGGGCGCGTGCGCGGCGAGATACTCCGCGGTCAGTTCCCCGACGAAGCCCGTGGCGCCGAAAAGCACGATGTCGTACGGGCGATCCGTGCCGCCCCTGCGTGGAACCGTCTCGCTCATGGGGGCAGAGAGTAGCGGTGATCCCCGGTAAAAAGAACTAAGCGCTTGCTCGCCCCAAAGGCTTGTGCGAAGTGGAACACGTTCTTAGCATCATTGATGTTACATCAGTTGTGTCACATTGCTGGGGGCTTGATGGCAGGGACAGGGAACGGCCCGCTCGCCGGAGTGCGCGTGGTGGAACTGGCGGGCATCGGCCCCGGTCCGTTCGCCGCCATGCTCCTCGGCGACCTGGGCGCCGACGTCGTCCGGGTGGACCGCCCCGGCGGCGCGGAACTGGGCATCGATCCGGCGTACGACCTCACCAACCGCAACAAGCGCTCGGTGATCGTCGACCTCAAGGCGGCGGACGGTCCGGCCCGGGTCCTCGACCTCGTGGAGCGCGCGGACGTCCTCATCGAGGGCTACCGTCCCGGTGTCGCCGAGCGCCTCGGGGTCGGCCCCGACCCCTGCCTGGCACGGAATCCCCGGCTCGTGTACGGGCGGATGACCGGCTGGGGCCAGGAGGGCCCGCTCGCCCAGCGCGCCGGACACGACATCGCGTACATCGCCCCGACCGGCACCCTCGGCATGATCGGCACCGCGGACGGACCGCCCGTGGTCCCCGCCAACCTCGTCGGCGACTACGCGGGCGGCTCCCTCTATCTCGTCATCGGCGTCCTCGCCGCGCTCCAGCACGCCCGCAGCGAGGGCGGCCGGGGCCAAGTCGTCGACGCCGCGATCGTGGACGGCGCGGCCCACCTCGCCACCATGATCCACGGCATGCTGGCGGCCGGCGGCTGGCAGGACCGGCGCGGAGCGAACCTGCTGGACGGCGGCTGCCCCTTCTACGGCGCGTACGAGACGTCCGACGGCCGGTACATGGCGGTGGGCGCGCTGGAACCGCAGTTCTACGACCGGTTCACCGCCCTCCTCGGCCTCGACGAGGCGGCGGCGTCGGCCCGCGCCGACCTGACCCGCTGGGACGAACTGCGGGCGAGCGTCGCCGCCCGCTTCAGGACCAGGACCCGCGAGGAGTGGACCGCCGTCTTCGAGGACTCCGACGCCTGCGTCGCCCCCGTGCTGTCCCTGAGCGAGGCCCCCTCCCACCCGCACCTCGCCGCCCGCTCCACCTTCGTCACCCACGGCGGCCTCACCCAGCCCGCACCCGCCCCGCGCTTCTCGGCCACCCCGGGAGCCGTGCGCAGGCCACCCGCGCTCCCGGGAGCGGACACGGCCGAAGTGGCGCGCGCATGGGACGTACCCAGCATCGAGCAGGCCGGCCCCAGGAGGCAGAGTTGAAACGTCGGATCTTCACCCCCGAGCACGAGGCGTTCAGGGAGACCGTGCGCACCTTCCTCGCCAAGGAGGTGACGCCGTACTACGAGCAGTGGGAGCAGGACGGCATCGTCAGCCGGGACGCGTGGCTCGCGGCGGGCAGGCAGGGACTCCTGGGCCTGGCGGTGCCTGAGGAGTACGGAGGCGGCGGGAACGACGACTTCCGCTACAGCGCCGTCCTGGCCGAGGAGTTCACCCGGGCGGGCGCCGCCGGGCTCGCGCTCGGCCTGCACAACGACATCATCGGCCCCTACCTCACCGGGCTGGCCACCGACGAGCAGAAGCGGCGCTGGCTGCCCGGCTTCTGCACCGGTGAGACGATCACCGCCATCGCCATGACCGAGCCGGGCGCGGGCTCGGACCTCCAGGGCATCCGCACCACCGCCGAGGACCGGGGCGACCACTGGCTGCTCAACGGCTCCAAGACCTTCATCTCCAACGGCATCCTCGCCGACCTGGTCGTCGTCGTCGCCAAGACCTCGCCCGAGGGCGGTGCGAAGGGCCTGTCGCTGCTCGTCGTGGAACGCGGCGCCGAAGGCTTCGAGCGCGGGCGCAACCTCGACAAGATCGGCCAGAAGTCCCAGGACACCGCCGAGCTGTTCTTCCACGACGTACGCGTCCCCAAGGAGAACCTGCTCGGCGAGCTCAACGGCGCGTTCGTCCACCTGATGACCAACCTGGCCCAGGAACGCATGGGCATCGCGGTCGCCGGGATCGCCGCGGCCGAGCACCTCCTGGAGATCACCACGGCGTACGTCAAGGAACGCGAGGCGTTCGGGCGGCCGCTGTCCAAGCTCCAGCACATCCGCTTCGAGATCGCGGAGATGGCCACCGAGTGCGCCGTCACCCGTACGTTCCTCGACCGCTGCATCGTCGATCACTCGAACGGGGAACTCGACGCGGTCCACGCGTCGATGGCCAAGTGGTGGGCCACCGAACTCCAGAAGCGCGTCGCCGACCGCTGCCTGCAACTGCACGGCGGCTACGGCTACATGAGCGAATACCGGGTCGCCAGGGCCTTCACCGACGGCCGGATTCAGACGATCTACGGCGGCACGACCGAGATCATGAAGGAGATCATCGGCCGTTCACTCCTCGCCTGACCCCTCCGCGCTCCACCCGCCGGCCCCCGGCTCGCCCGCCCCGCCGACCCCTCCCCGCTGTCACGTCACCCTCGAAAGGCTGCTGTCTTGAGTACCGAAGCGTTTGTGTACGACGCGATCCGCACCCCGCGCGGTCGCGGCAAGGCCAACGGCGCCCTGCACGGCACCAAGCCGATCGACCTGGTCGTCGGCCTCATCCACGAGCTCCGCGACCGCTTCCCGGGCCTCGACCCGGCGGCCGTCGACGACATCGTGCTCGGCGTCGTCGGACCCGTCGGCGACCAGGGATCCGACATCGCGCGGATCGCGGCCATCGCGGCCGGTCTGCCCGACACCGTCGCCGGCGTGCAGGAGAACCGCTTCTGTGCCTCCGGGCTCGAAGCGGTCAACATGGCGGCCATGAAGATCCGCTCCGGCTGGGAGGACCTGGTCCTCGCGGGCGGCGTGGAGTCCATGTCGCGCGTCCCCATGGCCTCCGACGGCGGCGCCTGGTTCGCGGACCCCATGACCAACTACGAGACCGGCTTCGTCCCCCAGGGCATCGGCGCGGACCTCATCGCCACCATCGAGGGCTACTCGCGGCGCGACGTCGACGAGTACGCGGCGCTCTCCCAGGAGCGGGCCGCCGAGGCGTGGAAGGACGGCCGCTTCGCGCGCTCCGTCGTCCCCGTCAAGGACCGCAACGGACTGACCGTCCTCGACCACGACGAGCACATGCGGCCGGGCACCACCGCGGACTCCCTCGCCGCCCTCAAGCCGTCGTTCGCGACGATCGGGGAGCACGGCGGCTTCGACGCCGTGGCGCTCCAGAAGTACCACTGGGTCGAGAAGATCGACCACGTCCACCACGCCGGCAACTCCTCCGGCATCGTCGACGGCGCGGCGCTCGTCGCCATCGGCTCGCAGGCGGTCGGCGAGCGCTACGGGCTCACCCCCCGCGCCCGGATCGTCTCGGCCGCCGTGTCCGGATCCGAGCCGACGATCATGCTGACGGGCCCCGCGCCCGCCACCCGCAAGGCACTCGCCAAGGCGGGCCTGACCATCGACGACATCGACCTGGTCGAGATCAACGAGGCGTTCGCGGGCGTCGTCCTGCGCTTCGTCAGGGACATGGGCATCTCCCTCGACAAGGTCAATGTCAACGGCGGCGCCATCGCCATGGGCCACCCCCTGGGAGCCACCGGAGCGATGATCCTCGGCACGCTCGTCGACGAGCTGGAGCGCCGCGACCAGCGCTACGGCCTGGCCACGCTGTGCGTCGGCGGCGGCATGGGCATCGCCACCGTCATCGAGCGTCTCTGACCGTCCCGTCCCACCCTCACGGAGAAGAAGACTCATGAGCGAGAGCACCACCATCCGCTGGGAACAGGACGAGACCGGTGTCGTCACCCTCGTCCTGGACGACCCCAACCAGTCCGCCAACACCATGAACCAGGGGTTCAAGGACTCCATCGCGGCCGTCGCCGACCGCGCGGAGGCCGAGAAGGACTCGATCCGCGGGATCGTGTTCACCTCCGCCAAGAAGACGTTCTTCGCGGGCGGCGACCTCAAGGACATGATCAAGGTCGGTCCAGAGAACGCCCAGCGGGCCTTCGACGCCGGTACGGCGATCAAGCGCGCCCTGCGCCGCATCGAGACCCTCGGCAAGCCGGTCGTCGCCGCCATCAACGGCGCGGCCCTCGGCGGCGGGTACGAGATCGCGCTCGCCTGCCACCACCGCGTCGCCCTCGACGCGCCCGGCTCCAAGATCGGCCTGCCCGAGGTCACGCTCGGCCTGCTCCCGGCGGGCGGCGGCGTCACCCGTACGGTGCGCCTGATGGGCATCGCGGACGCGCTCCTCAAGCTCCTGCTCCAGGGCACCCAGTACAGCCCCCGGCGGGCCCTGGAGAACGGCCTGGTGCACGAACTGGCGGCCACGCCCGAAGAGATGCTGGCCAAGGCGCGCGCGTTCATCGACGCGAACCCGGAATCGCACCAGCCCTGGGACGTCAAGGGCTACAAGATCCCCGGCGGCACTCCCGCCAGCCCGCGTTTCGCCGCGAACCTGCCCGCCTTCCCGGCCAACCTCAGGAAGCAGACCGCCGGCGCCCCCTACCCCGCCCCGCGCAACATCCTGGCGGCGGCCGTCGAGGGCGCGCAGGTCGACTTCGAGACCGCGATGACCATCGAGGCCCGGTACTTCACCGAGCTGGTCACCGGGCAGATCGCCAAGAACATGATCCAGGCGTTCTTCTTCGACCTCCAGGCCGTCAACTCCGGCGCCAACCGCCCCAAGGGCATCGAGCCCCGTCCCGTGCGCAAGGTCGCGGTCCTCGGCGCCGGCATGATGGGCGCGGGCATCGCGTACTCCTGCGCCCGGGCCGGCATCGAGGTCGTCCTCAAGGACGTGACCGCCGAGGCCGCCGGCAAGGGCAAGGCGTACTCGGAGAAGCTCCTCGCCAAGGCCCTGTCGCGCGGCCGCACGACGGAGGCCGAGCGGGACGCGCTGCTGGCCCGCATCACGCCGACCGCCGACCCGGCCGACCTGGCGGGCTGCGACGCCGTGATCGAGGCCGTGTTCGAGGACACCTCGCTGAAGCACAAGGTGTTCCAGGAGATCCAGGACGTCGTCGAGCCGGACGCGCTGCTGTGCTCCAACACCTCCACACTCCCCATCACCGGTCTGGCGGAGGGCGTCGCCCGTCCCGTCGACTTCATCGGCCTGCACTTCTTCTCGCCGGTCGACAAGATGCCGCTCGTCGAGATCATCAAGGGCGAGCGGACCGGCGACGAGGCCCTGGCGCGCGCCTTCGACCTCGTGCGGCAGATCAAGAAGACGCCGATCGTCGTCAACGACTCGCGCGGGTTCTTCACCTCGCGCGTCATCGGCCAGTTCATCAACGAGGGCGTCGCGATGGTCGGCGAGGGCATCGAGCCCGCGTCCGTCGAGCAGGCGGCGGCGCAGGCCGGCTACCCGGCGAAGGTCCTGTCCCTGATGGACGAGCTGACCCTCACGCTCCCCCGCAAAATCCGCAACGAGACGAAGAGGGCGGTCGAGGAGGCGGGCGGCACCTGGCCCGGACACCCGTCCGACGCGGTCGTCGACCGCATGGTCGACGAGTTCGGGCGTACGGGCCGAAGCGGCGGCGCGGGCTTCTACGAGTACGACGAGGACGGGAAGCGCACCCGGCTGTGGCCCGGGCTGCGCGAGCACTTCGCGAAGCCGGGGGCGGAGATCCCCTTCGCCGACATGAAGGAGCGGATGCTCTTCAGCGAGGCGCTGGACACGGTCCGCTGCTTCGAGGAAGGCGTCCTGACGTCGGTCGCCGACGCCAACATCGGCTCCATCATGGGCATCGGCTTCCCGGCGTGGACGGGTGGCGCCATCCAGTACATCAACGGATACGAGGGCGGTCTCCCCGGCTTCGTCGCCCGCGCGCGCGAGCTGGCGGCGACGTACGGCGAACGCTTCACGCCGCCCGCGCTGCTGGTGGAGAAGGCGGAACGCGGCGAGAAGTTCAGCGACGCCTGACCAGCACCACGGCCTGACGGCCCGGGACCCTCACCGGGGTCCCGGGCTCGGCCCTGCCCGCCGCCCGCGCCGAGCGCTCCCGGCCTCGGTCACTCCGCCGTGAAAGCGGCGCGCAGTTCCTCCCGCAGCGACCGCTGGAACGCCGTCACCAGCGCCTGCACGACGATCGGCTGCATGTGGGCCGACAGCGACTTCATCGCCTTCACATGCTCGGGGTCCGCCTCGCGCTCGCGGTACGGCCCCCACACCTCGTCCTTGAAGAGATGCGTCAGGGCACGCGCCGCGGACCGCGTGTGTTCCAGCAGCAGCGTGCGGGCCGCGAGAATCGTCTCGTGGGCGATCGGCACGCCGAGAAGCTGTACGCCGAGGGCCAGCAGACCGGGGTCGACCCGGAAGGTGTCGGGGGAGTCGGCCCGCTCCAGGACGTCCATCGCGGCGAGCCGGTCGATGTCCTCCTCGGACAGCGGCCGGCCGGCCCGGCGCTCCAGCTCCGCACGGGTCGCGTCCTCCGCCGAGTCCGGCACCCAACTCGCCACCAGCGCCCGGTGTATCGCCAGGTCGTGCGCGCTCAGGTCGGGCGGCAGCTGCTCCAGGTAGCGCTCGATCGCCGCCAGCGTCATGCCGTGGTGCTGAAGCTCCTCGATGAGCGCCAGCCGCGACAGGTGGGCAGGGCCGTAGTGGCCGACCCGGCGCGGGCCGATCACGGGCGGCGGGAGCAGACCGCGCGTGCTGTAGAAGCGGACCGTACGCACCGTGACCCCGGCCCGTGCGGCCAGCTCGTCCACCGTGAGTGTCGGCTCCCCGGTGTCCGTGTCCGTCGTCATGTCCGCGCCCCGCTTCCCGCTGCTGTGCACCGCCGCCGTGCTGCGACCAGTGCAACAGTATTGCTGTCTCACCACTGTTGTGAAAGCGCCGACCCGCGCGGACTGTCAGTGGCCGACCGTACGGTTGTCCCATGTCCGGGATCACGTATGTACGGGGGGACGCCACCGCGCCGCAGGGCAAGGGCGTCAAGATCATCGCGCACGTCTGCAACGACCTGGGCGGCTGGGGCAAGGGTTTCGTGGTGGCGGTGTCCCGCCGCTGGCCCGAGCCCGAGGCGGCCTACCGCCGCTGGCACCGTGGACGGGCCGCCAACGGCTTCGGCCTGGGAGCAGTCCAGTTCGTCGAGGTCGAGCCGTACGTGTGGGTGGCCAACATGATCGGCCAGCGCGGCCTGCGGACCGGGAGCAAGGGCGTGCCGGTCCGGTACGAGGCCATCGACACGGCGCTCGAAGCCGTGGCTGCCAGAGCCGCCGAGCTGCGGGCGTCGGTTCACATGCCCCGCATCGGCTGCGGCCTGGCGGGCGGGAAGTGGCCCCGGGTCGAACCGCTGCTCGCGCAGCGGCTGGTGTCGCGGGGCATCCCCGTCACGGTCTACGACCACGACTGACCCGGGACGCGGAGCCCGAAGCCCCAGGCCCTGAGCCCGAGCATCAGGCCCAGCCGCCCAGCCGCCCAGCCGCCCAGTCCGGAGGCCCAGGCCCCCACGCTCGTTGTTACCGGTGCCGGCTGCCCGTTGCCCGGAGCGCGGAAGACGGTCGCGCCGGCAGGTGCCCGGTGAGGTGCCTACGGGGTGGGGGGCACCGCGATGGACTGGGCGTGGCGGAAGATGTTGTGGGGGTCCCACCGCTTCTTGGTCTGCTGGAGGCGCTTGTAGCTGTCCTTGTAGTACAGCTGGTGCCAGGGCTGACGCGAAGTGTTCAGGTGCTGCTCGTCGAGGAGGTCGACGTCGGGGTAGTTGATGTAGCAGCCGTCCGTGTTCGCGTCCTTCGTCGCGGGAAGGGCAGGGTCGACCACCACCGGCACTCCTCCGGTGGGCGCGTAGACGTCCTGATAGAACTTCCTGATCCAGCGCAGATGGGGCGCGGCGATCCCGGGGTCCGCCTCGGCGTCGCGGTAGTCGTAGACGCCGTTCTCGTCGGCGTCGGTGTCCCAGTTCCAGTACACCTGGTACTGGAGCTTCATGACCGAGCTCCGCTGCGGTACGGCCGTGTCCTTCTCGCCCACCTTGTTGATCGCCCCGCCGTACGAGTCGACCTGCACGAGTGCGTCGGGGTTGGTGTACGCCGGATCGGTGAGATGGCGGTGGATCGCGTCGATCTGGTGCTCCGTGAACCCGCGCGTCATGTACGCCGACTTGTACTTGCCGCACCGGTTCGGGCCCGAGTCGTTGATGCTCTGTGTCGCCGTGAGCCAGGGGAGGCGGGTCGGGACGAACAGCGCCCCCTGGGCCGGGTGTTCGCCGATCGCCTGGTCCAGTGGTGTCTCCGTGACGTGGTGCGTCTCGCCGGTCTTGAAGTCCTGGGTGATCCAGCCCATGAACGCCGCCAGCCGCGCCACCGAGTCCTTGCGCGTGTCGTCGAGCTGGATGGTCAGGCCCACTTTGCCGCTGCTCATGTGGGTGAGCTTCAGCAGCGTGAACAGGTCCTGGTAGCTCGCGCCGCCGAACGAGGACGGAAGCTTCCCGGTGTGCTCGTACTCGAAGAACTGCCCGTAGCGCCGGACGAGGGCCTTGAACAGACCGGGGTGCTCGCGGAAGTCCTCCCACTTCCAGGCGACGGACCTGGCCAGCACCCGCGCCGGCGGTCGTCGCAGGCCCCGGAACCAGTACCGCGTGATGACGCCGAAGTTCCCGCCGCCCCCGCCGGTGTGCGCCCACCACAGGTCTCGCAGAGCCGCATCCTCCGAGTCCTTGCGGGCCACCGTCCGCACGGGCCGCTTGCCGTCGGCGACGGTGACCACCTCGACGGCGTACAGGTAGTCCACGGTCAGGCCGAACTGCCGGGAGAGCAGGCCGTAGCCGCCGCCCGAGACGTGCCCGCCGAGCCCCACCGAGTAGCAGGAGCCACCAGGAAGGGCCAGGCCGGTCGACCGGTACAGCTGGGTCGTGCTGTGCCAGTTCGTCGCGCCCGCCTCGATGCAGTACGCGTCCATGTCCGGGTCGAAGTACACCTGGTTCATCCCGCTCACGTCGATGATGACCCCGACGTCGTCGGACGAGACGAAGTTCTCGTAGCAGTGCCCGCCGGAGCGCACCGTGATCCGGCGCTTGACGTTGGCGGGCTTGCCGACGAACTTGCCGACGGCCTCCACCACGTCGTCCGCCGACGCGGCCACCACCACGTAGTCGGGACTGGCGATCCAGCGCTGATTGAACCCCCGGCGCAGAGCGTCGTACCGCGCGTCGCTCGGGTGCACCTCGATGGGACCGGTGGCCATGACGTCCCCCCACACATAGATCGGACGTCACACGCAGTCCCGACGCCCCCTCATTCGGTCACTCAAAGTTACCAGGAGCGGGCGTCGGGTTGAGAACTCGTTCGGGTGAATGCGGGGCCGGGTTGTCACCGGCCGCTCACCCGGTCAGCGCGCGCTCGCCACCACCGGGTAGTGGTCCGACAGGTTCGTGTACGTGTACTGCTTGCCCCAGCTGGAGACGGTCCAGGGCGCGCTCTGCTCCTTGATCACCTCGTTCGTCCAGCCCGCCGGCTTCACGTGCCCCGCCCGGTGCAGGACGTAGTCGAGGTCCTCGCGCGGGTCGTCGGGGTAGCGCTCCGAGGCGATCGAGTTGTCGGCGGTGTCGAAGGAGTACGGGTGGCCGGTCCGCGCGTCGTCGCCGGTCAGGCCGCCGTCGGCGAGCATCGTCGCGTACTCGGGGCTGTGCGAGTCGACGTTGAGGTCGCCCGCCACGATCACCTGCTCCGACGCGGGGATGTTCTTGCCGTCGAGGAAGGCGTCGATCGCCTTGAACTGCCGGCTGCGCATCTGCGCGGCCTCGCCGGCGCCGCAGCCCGGGTCGGTGGACTGGGCGTGTGTGCCGACGACGTGGACCCGGGTGCCGTTCACGTCCAGTACGGCGTACACGAAGCCCTTGTTGGAGTACCAGTCGGCGCCGCACGCGTCCTTGTAGACGTACTGCTCCTTGCGGACGACCGGCCACTTGCTGAGGATCGCCACCCCGCCGTCCTCCGGCGTCGTGGAGGAGTACGCGCCGCCGGTCGCGTCCCAGCCGGTCCTGCTGCGGCCCATCACCGGCGTCTGGTGCGGGTACTGCGCCGCGGCGTTGCTCTTCAGCGCGTCGGAGGCGCCGTTGTCGAACGCCTCCTGGACGACGACCACGTCGTTGCCGCGGAAGAAGGGGGCCGCCGGTATGGCCTTCGCGCGGTGGTCCTGACCCCAGTTCGGGTAGAGGTTCTTGCTGAAGAGGAAGGTGTTGTACGACAGCACCTTCAGCGACGGCACGCCGGCGGACGCGGCCACCGGGGCCGCGGAGGCGGACGGCGCCGTCGCGGCGAGCGCGGCGGCGGCCAGAACGGCGGCGAGGGCGGCGCCGGAGGTGCGACGGAACGCGGAGTGCGGCACTGGAACTCCCGTGGTGGG
This sequence comes from Streptomyces sp. NPDC054887, assembly GCF_053610585.1. Lineage (NCBI taxonomy): Bacteria > Bacillati > Actinomycetota > Actinomycetes > Kitasatosporales > Streptomycetaceae > Streptomyces > Streptomyces sp. NPDC054887. Next base: position 91,995 of record NZ_JBSGYQ010000005.1, read on the forward strand.
GTGGGGGGCAAAGATCGGCGCGGCACATCAAATCAGCCGGAGTTACCTTCCGGTAGCCATTGGGCGGCCAATGCCCGGCGGTACGCACACGATCTCCCCAACTGCTCCTCCCGCCTCCGGACGCGCCCCGCGCGGGATCGCATACTGGAGGCGTGCAGACCAGTGAGCGGGACCCCGTTCCGCCGCCCCCGGGCGGCGTCCTGTGGTCCGTCGCGGGGGACGTGCGCGCGCTGCTCATGCTGCCCGCCGCGCTCACCCTCCAGGTCGCCCGCCCGGCCGTCGGCGCGGGCGTCGACCAGCACTCGGTCTTCCGCACGGACCCGTGGGGACGCGGCGAGCGCTCCCTGCGCTCCCTCCAGCTGTGGGTGTACGGGGGAGAGGCCGGCGCCGAGGAGGGCCGCAGGCTCCGGCGGCTCCACCGGAGCATCCGGGGCGCCGACGCGTACGGCCGCCCGTACCACGCGCTGGACCCGGCCCACTACGCCTGGGTCCACGCCACCGGCTTCCCCTGCTACCGGCACGCGCTGCGCTACCTCTTCCGGCCGCTGACCGGGGCCGAGGAGCGGCAGCTGTACGCCGAGTGGCTCCAGGTCGGCCGGGCCCTCGGCATCGACGACCGGGACATGCCGCAGACCGTCGAGGAGTTCTGGCCGTACTTCCGGAAGATGCTGGCCGAAGAGGTGGAGCCGACCGTCGTCGTGCGCGAGCTGATCGCCACCGACCGCCCGCTGCCCGCCCCCGACCGGGGACCGCTGCCGGTGCGTCTCGTCCTGCGCGCCCTGTGGCCGGCGCTGCTGCCGCCGCTGCTCCGCTTCCGGGCGTTCGTCACCGTCGGATACATGCCGCCGGAGGCGCGCGAGGCCCTGGGACTGGCCTGGGACGACGTACGGGAACGCAGGCTGCGCCGGTTCAGCCGCGTCGTACGCACCCTCGTTCCGCTGCTGCCGGAGCGGCTGCGCTACCTGCCCCTGGCGCGCGAGGCCAGGGCGCGGTGGCGGAGCGACGCCGCGCGCGCCGACCGAGAGCGCTCTCAGCAACTCCCTTCGGAGCATGCTCCCGTACCCCCGATCCGTCAACACTTGAACGGGCGGTAGCGCACCGCCACAGCAACTGCCGTCCATGTCACATGTATTGACACTTCTGTTTCAACAGTTTTACGTTCCTTGACATCTGAGAGCGCTCTCGGACGCCCTTCCCCCACCACTCAGAGGTGCCGTCCATGCCAGCTCCGCCCTTGAGAACCGCGTCCGCGCTGCTCCTCGTCTCCGCCCTGACCGCGGTGGGCCTCGGTTCCACCGCCACCCCCGCTGCCGCCGCCACCATCCCCGTAGGGTCGGGCAGTTACTCCGACGTGCGCCCCGCCGGCACGTCGGGCCCCACCACCAACACCGGCACGCCCGTCACCCCCAAGCTCACCCCGGCCGCCAAGGACAAGCCGCTCCCCACCAACGACTGGTGGTCCTCCCTGGCCTTCCAGCGGTACGGCGACAACCCGCACTCCACTCCGATGTACGGGCACCCGCTCACCTACCAGGCCACCGCCGCCGGCCTGGAAGTCGGCTACCCGACGACCCCCGTCGTCGTCGGGGACGGCCGCCAGTACGAGTACGCCCACAAGCGCGACCTCACCCTCGGCCTGACCGGCCTCAACTCGCCCGACACCAAGGCCGACGACTGGTCCGACTGGACCGTCACCCCGTACTGGTCCGACGGCGCCCGCACGCTCCGCACCACCATCGGTCACGGCATGCCCTTCGTGTACGCCAAGGGCTCGGGCGGCAACGCCCAGATCACCACCGCCGCGGCCCCCGCGGTCTTCGCCGACCAGGGCAACGTCGTCGGCATCACCGTCGCCGGCCACCACTACGCCCTCTTCGCGCCCACCGGCAGCGACTGGAACATCTCCGGGTCGACCCTCACCGCCGGCCTCGGCGCCAAGGACTACTTCTCGCTCGCCGTGCTGCCCTCCACCGACGCCCTCGCGACGTACAAGAAGTACGCGTACAGCTTCGTCACCGGCTCCAGGGCGAACTGGAGCTCCGCCGGCGGCACGGTGAAGGCGACGTACACCCTCACCACCGAGGCGAAGGAGGGCAGCGAGACGGGGACGCTCCAGGCCCTCTACCGCCACCAGTGGCTGCACACCTCCGATCCGCTCACCCCGTACACGTACGTCTCGCCGCGCGGCACGATGAAGGTCCGCGAGGGCACGTCCTTCACCACGAGCCAGCGGGCCTCCGGCGTGCTGCCCGCGCTGCCGCAGTCGAGCGGCGTCGACAAGGCGCGGCTGAGGGGCTACCTCAACGAGGTCGCCAACGCCGCCGACCCCTTCTCCGGGGCCACCGACACCTACTGGACCGGCAAGGCCCTGGGCCGCCTCGCCCAGCTCGTGCCCGTCGCCGACCAGATCGGTGAGACCGCCGTACGCGACAGGCTGCTCGGTCTGATGAAGGGCCGCCTCCAGGACTGGTTCACCGCGGGCGGAGCCAACGAGTTCTCCTACGACAAGACCTGGAAGACGCTGACCGGCTACCCGGCGTCGTACGGCAGCGACACCGAGCTCAACGACCACCACTTCCACTACAGCTACTACGTGTACGCCGCCGCGATCGTCGCCCAGTACGACCAGGCGTGGGCCGCCGACTCCGCCTGGGGCGGCATGGTCAAGACCCTCGTACGGGACGCCGCCAACCCCAGCCGCACGGACACCGCCTTCCCCTTCCTGCGCGGCTTCGACGTGTACGCCGGCCACAGCTGGGCCTCCGGCCACCAGGGCTTCGCCGCCGGCAACAACCAGGAGTCGTCGTCGGAGTCGACCAACCTCAGCGCCGGCCTCGTCCTGTGGGGCGCGGCGACCGGTGACACGGCTCTGCGCGACCTCGGCACGTACCTCCTGACCACCGAGTCCGAGGCGATCGCCCAGTACTGGTTCGACGCCGACCAGCAGGTCTTCCCCTCCTCCTTCGGCCACGAGACGGTCGGCATGGTGTGGGGGAGCGGCGGGGCGTACGCCACCTGGTGGACGGCCAACCCGGAGGAGATCCACGGCATCAACGTCCTGCCGGTGACCGGCGGTTCACTCCACCTCGGCGGCGAGAAGGCCGCGATCCGGCGCAACCTCGCCGAGATGGAGCGCGAGAACGGCGGCCCGGCCGTCGAATGGCGCGACATCCTCTGGGAGTTCCAGTCGCTGGCCGACCCGGCCGCCGCCAAGGCGAAGTGGGACGCGGGCCACGCCGGCTACACCCCCGAGCAGGGCGAGTCGAAGGCGCACACCTACCACTGGATCGGCACCCTCGACACACTCGGGGCACCCGACGCGACGGTGAGCGGGGACATCCCGACGTCCGCCGTCTTCACCAAGGGCACGGTACGGACGTACGCCGCCCACAACCACACCTCCACCACCCGCACGGTGACCTTCTCCGACGGCGGCAAGCTCACCGTCCCCGCCCGCTCGACCGCGACCGGCACCGGTACGGGAGGCACCGACCCGGACCCGGACCCGGACCCCGACCCGCCCACCGGCAACACCTTCCAGTTGCGCACCGGCGGGACCCTGACCACGGCCACCGGCGCCACCGCCGGCGCCGACACCGTCGCCTCGGCGGGCGGCGCCAACCACGACGGCACTCCGTACCAGCCGCTGACGTACACCGCCAAGGGGGTCAACGGCACACTCAAGGCCGGTACGCCGACGGCCTTCCGGCTCCAGGTGGACGCGGGCACGACCGTCGGCCTCGGCCAGCAGGCCCGGGTGAGCTACGACCTCACGGGCGACGGCACGTACGAACGGACGGAGACCTACCAGTACTTCGCGACCGATCCGGTGGCGGGCTGGGAGGACTACACGCAGGCGCGCGGCCTGAAGTCGGCGACCGGCACACTCGGCGACCTCAAGGGCGGCACCGTACGCCTCGAAGTGTGGAGCGCCATCGGCAACGGCACGGCGAAACTCCGTACCGGAACGGCCGATTCGGTCCTGGTGATCCCCTTCCAGTAACCGCAAGGCGCACCTCCGACGCCTCCTGGCGAGCCCCCCACACGGCGGGCCCCGGCCGCTCAGGCCGAGGCCCGCCGCACCAGCTCGGTCGGCATGATCACCGACGCCGGCACGCCCGCTTCCCGCGCGCCGCTCCCGTCCATGACCCGCATCAGCAGCCTGACCATCAGCCGCCCCATCCCCTCGATGTCCTGGCGGACCGTCGTCAGCGGCGGATCCGCCGACGCGGCCACCGTCACCACGTCGTCGAACCCGACGACCGCGACGTCCTCCGGCACCCGCAGCCCCCGTTCGCGCAGGACCCGCAGCGCGCCGGCGGCCATCAGGTCGTTGGCGGCGAACACGGCGTCCGGGCCGGGCCCGCGGTCCAGCAGCTCCGCCATCGCGCGCGCCCCGCTCTCCAGGGTGAAGTCGCCCTGCGCGGTCAGCGCGGGGTCCGCGTCGAACAGGACGTCGCGGTAGCCGTCCGCCCGGTCGGCGGCGGACGTCTGGTCGCGGGGACCCGCGATGTGCGCGACGCGCCGGCGCCCCAGTCCGACGAGGTGGCGTACGGCCGAGCGGGCGCCGCCCCTGTTGTCGCAGTCGACGTACGGAACCGCCGCCGCCCCCGCGTCCGGACGGCCGCCGAAGACGGCCGGCACCTTGGCGCGGCGGACGAGGGCGGGCAGCCCGTCGGCGTCGTGCAGCGAGAAGGCGAGCGCGCCGTCGACGTGGCCGCCTCCGAGATAGCGGGCGATCCGGTCGTAGTCGCCGGGCCCTTCCACCCACAGCAGCACCAACTGACAGTCGTGCGCGGTCAGTTCCCTGCTGATGCCGCGCACCTGCTGCTCGAAGAAGGGGTCCGAGAAGACCCTGAACTCGGGCTCGGCGATGATGACGGCGACCGCGCCGCTCTGCCGCGTGACCAGCGACCTGGCCGCCTGGTTGGGTACGTATCCCAGGGCGTCCACGGCTTCCCGCACCTTGTCGGCCAGCGGCCGCCGTACGCCGGCGCCGCCGTTGACGACCCGCGAGGCCGTGGCCCGGGAGACTCCGGCGCGGGCGGCGACGGCTTCGAGCGTGGGGCGGGAACCAGCGGACTGATCGGGCAAGGCGGGCGCTCCTCGGCGGCTCGGGACACGGCTGCTGGCAGCGAGGATATCCGCGGCCGGCACCACGTGAGAGCGCTTCCACCCACTCGTACGGGCGCCGCCGCCCCTCGCGCGGGACGGCGGCGTCCGTGCTGCGGTGGACGGACCGCCGGTCAGTGGTGGTCGTGCTCGTGGATCGTGTTCGTCGCGGCGATCTTCTTCCACGACTTGGGCTGCGCCGGCTTCTCGTCCTCACCGGCGTACGACCGCGCGATCCGCGACTCGGCCGCCTCCGGGGCGCCGGGCTTCGACGGCTGGTACAGCCAGGTGTCGAAGAGTCCGGCGAGCGGCTTGCCCGAGACCTGCTCCGCGTACTTCACGAAGTCGGCCACATCGGCGTTGCCGTGGGCGAACTTCGCCGGCCACCCCTTGAGGATCGTGAAGAAGTCCTCGTCGCCGACCTCGTTGCGCAGCGCCTGCACGGCCAGCGCTCCCCGGTCGTACACGGCGATGTGGAACTGGTTGTCCGGCCCCGGGTCGCCCGGGGCGACGGTCCAGAAGGGGTCGTCGGCGGCCCGCGTCCGGTACACGTGGTCGGCGAGCTCCTGGGCCGTCCCCTCACCCTCCTTCTCGGACCACAGCCACTGGCTGTAGCGGGCGAAGCCCTCGTTGATCCAGATGTCCTTCCAGCCCTTCACGGCCACGCTGTCGCCGTACCACTGGTGGGCCAGCTCGTGGACGACGACCGACACGTTCGCGCCGTTCGCGAACTGCCGCGGGCTGTAGAACGGCCGGGTCTGCGTCTCCAGCGCGTACCCGCTGGTGACGTTCGGGACGTATCCGCCGAGCGCGTTGAAGGGGTACGGGCCGAAGACCCCGGTCAGGTACTCGGCGACCTCGGCGGTCCGCTCCACGCTGGCGCGCGCGGCCCCCGCGTGGTCGCCGAGATCCTTGCTGTAGGCGTTCAGCACGGGCAGCCCGTCCGCCGTCGTGTCCGTCGTGATGTCGAACTTCCCGACCGCGAGGGTGGTGAGGTAGCTGGCCTGCGGCTTGTTCGAGCGCCAGTTGTAGCGCGTCCAGCCGAGCCGCGAACTCTGGCTCTGGAGCACGCCGTTGCTGATGGCCTGGGTGCCGTCCGGCACGGACACGGACACGTCGTACGTCGCCTTGTCCAGCGGATGGTCGTTGCTCGGGAACCACCACACCGCCGAGTCGGGCTCCTGCGCGGCGACTCCGCCGTCCGGGGTGCGGTGCCAGGCGGTGTAGCCGCCGATCTTCAGGGCGGACGGCTTCCCGGCGTACCGTACGACGACCGAGACGGCACGGCCCTTCTCCAGCGGGGCGGCGGGGGTGACGACAAGTTCCTGCTCGCCCTCCTTCGCGAACTTCGCCTTCTTCCCGTTGACCCGCACCTCGCTCACCCCGAGGCCGAAGTCGAGGTTGAAGCGCGAGAGGTTCTGCGTGGCGGTGGCGACGATCGTCGCGGTGCCCTCCAGCAGGTCCGTCCCGGGCTGGTACTTCAGACGCAGGTCGTAGTGCGAGACGTCGTACCCGCCGTTGCCGCTCGCCGGGTAATAGGTGTCGCCTATGCCCGGAGCGCCGGGAGTGAAATCTGCGGCCGATGCCGGGATCGCCAGCAGAAGTGAGGCCGCCAGCGCGCCCGGGGCGATGAGTCTGCGGTGCACGGATGCTCCAAGTGGTCAGTTGGAAGGATCTGTCCGCACCTTAGGCACGCCACCCGCCATCAGTCATGGCCATGGTCGCTGCTGTCACACGACTGCCATCGGGACGACACGAGACCTCCTCCTGCCCTCTTTTGCACAGCAGTTGACCGGAGTAACTTCCAGCCCCATGCCGATATCTGCGCGGAGATCCCGCCCGAAGTGGCGAAGGCTTGTCCCGGTGGCCACGGCCGCCCTGCTGGCGGTCGTGCTGACCCCGGCGGGCGCGCACAGCGCCGCGCCCCGGGAGAGCCGGCCGGTCTACTCCTACGACAACGCGATCCGTGAAGCGGTGTGGGTCGACACGCGCATGGACGGCGACGGGGACGGGAAGAACGACCGGGTCGCCGTCGACATCGTCCGCCCGGCGGAACCGGCCCGACAGGGCCGCAGGATCCCGGTCATCATGGACGCCAGCCCGTACTACTCCTGCTGCGGGCGCGGCAACGAGAGCCAGCGCAAGACGTACGACGCGAACGGCGACCCGGTCCAGTTCCCGCTCTACTACGACAACTACTTCGTCCCCCGCGGCTACGCCTTCGTCGCCGTCGACCTCGCCGGAACCAACCGCTCCGACGGCTGCGTGGACGTCGGCGGCCACTCCGACGTGCAGTCCGCCAAGGCGGTCGTCGACTGGCTGAACGGCCGGGGCAAGGCGTACACCAGCCGCACCGGCGCCGAGCGCGCCAAGGCCGGCTGGTCCACCGGCGACACCGGGATGATCGGCAAGAGCTACGACGGCACCGTCGCCAACGGCGTGGCCGCCACCGGCGTCGAGGGCCTCAAAACCATCGTCCCGATCGGCGCGATCTCCTCCTGGTACGACTACTACTTCGCCCAGGGCGCCCCGCTCTACGACAGCGGCCCCGAATGGCTCTCCGACTACGTGGAGACCCCCGCCGCCCGCGCCCGCTGCCAGGCGGTGCAGCAGCGCCTGGTCGACGAGGCCCCGCGCAACGGCGACTTCACGCCCCTGTGGGCGGAGCGCGACTACGTACCGGACGCCGGGAACGTCGACGCCAGCGTCTTCGTCGTCCACGGCATGCAGGACCTCAACGTCCGCGCCAAGCACTTCGGCCAGTGGTGGGACGCCCTCGCCGACGCCGGCGTCGACCGCAAGATCTGGCTGTCGCAGACCGGCCACGTCGACCCGTTCGACTTCCGCCGCTCCGACTGGGTGCGGACACTGCACCGCTGGTTCGACCACGAACTCCTCGGCTACGACAACGGTATCGACCGGGAGCCGATGGCCGACGTCGAGCGCGCCCCCGGCCGGTGGACCACGGACCAGGTCTGGCCGCCCCGCGGCACGGACGCCACCACCGTGCGCCCCGGCAAGGGCGCGGCGCCCGGCGTGGGAACCCTGTCGCTGCGGCGCGCCGCCCCCGGCGCCACGGAGACCTTCACCGACGACCCGAAGCTGTCCGAGAGCGACTGGGCGGCCGCGATCGACACCTCCACCCCCTCGAAGGCGGGCTTCACCACCAAGCCGCTCACCCGCGACCTGCGCCTGTCCGGCTCCTCGCGGGTGACCGTCACGGTGACGCCGTCCACCTCGACCGCGCACCTGTCGGCCGTCCTCGTCGACCTCGGCCCCGACACGATCCGCGACTACGCGGCCTCCGGCGAAGGCATCACCACCCTTCCTGAACGCACCTGCTGGGGCGCGAGCACCACCGGTGACAGCTCCTGCTTCAAGGAGACGAAGGCCCGTACCGCCGACGTCGAGCACACCGTCTTCAGCCGGGGCTGGGCCGACCTCGGCACCCACGCCGACCCGGCGAAGGGCCGGCCGCTCACGCCCGGCAAGCGGTACACGATCACCCTGGACCTCCACGCGAGCGACCACGTGGTGCCCGCCGGACACCGTCTGGGCCTGATCGTCGGCGGCACCGACGCGGGTCTCATCGACCCTCCGTCCACCACCCCGACCCTCGACGTGGCACTCTCCCGCACGGCCGCCGACCTGCCGGTCGTGGGCGGCGCACGGGCGTTCGCCCGCGCCACCGCGGGACCGCACTTCTCCGCCCCTTCGACGGCCCGCCTCGACGGCCTCGACACACCGCGCACCCGGCGCCCGATCCCCGGAGCGACCCCCTGATGCACCCCCGCGTCCGCGCCCTGGCCGTCGCCGCCGCCGCGGCGGCCCTGGCCGCGCCCCTGACGACGAACACGGCCCAGGCGTCACCGGCCCCGCCCCGTACCGGCTTCGAGAGGAGCGACGGCGCGAGCTGGACCACCCAGGCCGACGAGCAGACGTTCCTGCGCACCGTCGACCGGGCCGGCGACCACGTCACCCTGTCCACCGTCGGCGCCACCGGCCAGGGGCGTCCCGTCCAGCTCGTACGCATCGCGCCCGAGCGGCGCCCGACCACTACCGTGCTGCTGATCTGCTCCCAGCACGGCGACGAACCGTCAGGACGCGAAGCCTGCCTGACCACCGTCAGGGACCTCGCGTACGCCAAGGACCGGAAGACCCTCGACTTCCTCGCCCGCACCACGGTCCTCGTGATCCCCACCGCCAACCCCGACGGCCGCGCCGCCGGCACCCGTACCAACTCCGACGGCGTCGACGTCAACCGCGACCACATCGCCCTCAGAACGGCCGAGGCCCGGGCCATGGCCGCCGTCCTGCGCGACCACCGGCCCGACATCGTCTACGACCTGCACGAGTACGGCGCCACCCCGCCGTACTACGACAAGGACCTGCTGGCACTCTGGCCCCGCAACCCCAACACGCACCACCGGGTGCACGCGGAGGCGCGCACCCTCTCCGAGTCCTACGTACGCCCCCACGCGGAGGAAGCCGGCTTCAGCAGCGGCGTGTACGGCATCTGGACGGACCCCGTGACCGGCGAACCGGTGAAACAGGTGGCGGGCGACGGCCAGGAACGCATCCTGCGCAACACGGCCGGCGTCAAACACGCGGTGGGCCTGCTGGTGGAAACCCGGGTGGACCCCCTGACCGAGGCCGAGAGGAACAACCCGGCCCTCAACAACAAACGCCGCGTGCACACCCAACTGGCCTCCCTCCGGGGCGCCTTCGCCTTCACGGACGAGCGGCGCGCCCACATCGGGGCCGCGACCGCCCGCGCCCGCGCCGCGGGCTTCGCGGACCGGGGCCCCGTCCACATCGCCGGAGCCGACAACGACCCGCCCGAACCGTCCGAGACGATCCAGGACCCGCCCTGCGGCTACGCCCTCTCCGCCGCGCAGTACGCCGAGGTGAAGGACGAACTGGCCCTGCACGGGATCACCGCCCGGCCCCGGCCCGAGGGCGCGTACGTCCCCCTGCGCCAGTCCGGCCGGAACCTGGCGGTGCTCCTGCTCGACGAGCGCGCGGCGTACCACCTCACAGCCGGGAGGCCCGACACCCGTTGTTAGACGAGGGGGACGTGCAACACATGTGGTAGGGGGTACGGGAGCGAAATAAGCTCAGCTATTCCCGAAAGGTGCCGCTTGTGTCGCACGAACAGAAACCGGCTCAACGGCTTCGGCTGCCGGTGAGGGCGGCTCTCCCGGGCCGCCACCCGCACGAGGACGAGACGCCCCGGACCGACCGGGTGGTGTTCGGCGTGACGGCCGTGCTCACCCTGGCCTTCGTGGTCTGGGGCTCCGTCTTCACCGGGACGCTGGAACGCGTCTCGGACACGATGCTGAGCGGCCTCATCCACAACGGCGGCTGGGCCTTCGTCCTGGCCGCCTCCGGCTTCGTGGTCTTCGCCCTCTGGCTGGCCATCAGCCGCTACGGCAGGATCCCCCTCGGCCAGGAACACGAGGGCCCGGAGTTCCGTACCGTCTCCTGGGTCGCGATGATGTTCAGCGCCGGCATGGGCATCGGCCTGATGTTCTACGGCGTCAGCGAGCCGCTCGCCCACTACATCACCCCGCCGCCCGGGACCGACCCCGCCGACTCGGCGGACGCCATGCAGACGGCCCTGGCCACCACCCTCTTCCACTGGACCCTCCACCCCTGGGCGATCTACGCCGTGGTGGGCCTCGCCATCGCGTACAGCACCTTCCGGCGCCGCAGGCGGCAGACCATCAGCGCCGTGTTCGTACCGCTCATCGGCAAGGCGCGCGCCGACGGCACGCCCGGCCGGGTGATCGACATCCTCGCGATCTTCGCCACCCTCTTCGGCTCCGCCACCTCCCTCGGCCTGGGCGCGCTCCAGATCGGCAGCGGGTTCCGGGAACTGGGCTGGATGGAGAAGGCGGGCACCGGGCTCCTGATCTCCATCATCGGAGTCCTCACGGCCGCCTTCGTCTTCTCCGCCGTCTCCGGCGTCGAGAAGGGCATCCAGTGGCTGTCCAACACCAACATGGTGCTCGCCGTCGTCCTCGCGGTCTTCGTCTTCATCGTCGGCCCGACCATCCTCATCCTCGACCTGCTCCCCACCTCCCTGGCGGCGTACATCGACCAGATCCCGCAGCTGGCAGGCCGTACCGAGGCGGCGACCGGCGGCGGTGAGGTCTCCGAATGGCTGAGCAGCTGGACGGTCTTCTACTGGGCGTGGTGGATCTCCTGGACGCCCTTCGTCGGCATGTTCATCGCCCGCATCAGCCGCGGCCGTACGATCCGTCAGTTCGTCGGCGGCGTCATCCTCGTGCCCAGCACGGTCAGCCTGGTCTGGTTCGCCATCTTCGGCGGTACGGCCATGAAGCTCCAGGAGCGCAAGCAGCTCGGCGACGAGACGACCCCGGAGGGCCAGCTCTTCGGCGTACTCCAGCAGTTCCCCATCGCCAGCGCGATGAGCCTCCTGGTCATGGTCCTGGTCGGCATCTTCTTCATCTCCGGCGCCGACGCCGCCTCGATCGTGATGGGCACCCTCTCCCAGCGCGGCACCTTCGAACCGGCCCGGTTCGTGGTCATCTTCTGGGGCGTGGTGACGGGGGCGGTGGCGGCGGTCATGCTGCTCGTCGGCGACGGCAAGGGGGAAGCACTGGCCGGCCTCCAGAACCTCACGATCCTGGTCGCGGCCCCCTTCGTACTCGTCATGATCGGCATGTGCCTGTCCCTCATGCGCGACCTCCGCCAGGACCCGCTGATCGTGCGCGGCGAGATCGCCGAGGAGGCGGTGGAGAGCGCGGTGATCGCGGGCCACGAGAAGTACGCCGGCGAGTTCGAAATCCGCATCGGCCCCGGCACCCCGGAAACCGACCCCACACCCCCCGACGACAAGAAAAACCCCTGACACCCCCACTGCCCCAAGCCGAGAGTGACACCCCCCGCCCCGCTCACACCCGAGCCGGCGGGAGCTGCCGGCACCCGCCCCCCACCACTGCCCACCACCCCGAGCCGACGGTCACGGAGTTGTCGTGCGTCCCGCCCGGCACGGTTGCACAATCCCTGGTGCCACCCGCCTAGCTCAACACTCCAAACCGGCGGGGGCTGCCGGCACCCACCCCCGCACCACTGCTCACCACTCCGAGCCGGCGGGGGCGGGGTTGTCGGCCTCCCGCCCGGCCCGCTTGCGCAATCCCCGCTGCCGGGAGGGGACGTGCCGGGGCGCTCCCCGCAGGGTGTCGAACGCAACCACCCCCCACGCCGCCCCCCCGCGCCCCCGGAGGCCCCCCCGGGGGCGCCCCCGCGCCGG